>NZ_JBHXJK010000137.1:0-21766 GCF_042723255.1 Amycolatopsis thailandensis | reverse complement strand
TCCTTGCGCCTAGCGCAAGGAAGGGGGCCATCATGTACTTGAGCCGCCTTCACGGACCGGACTCGCGCGCCGCCACAGCCAGAACCCAGCAGCTACCTAAGACACGGTCGGCTCTAACCCGAATCGCCACTCACGACCACCTGACCCGGCTCGCTCCGCCAGGTCGCGACACCCGAAGCCGGCAGACACGCGAGCGGCCGAGCACGACACCTTCGCCTCACCACTCAAGAGCGCGACTCACCACTCACGCTCTCACGGGTCATTCCGCCAGCTTGATCGCGATCCCCACGGTCCGGTCCTTCGGCCCCCGCAGCTTGCTGAAGAACATCGTCACCTGTCCGGTGATCCCGTACTTCCGCGCGATCACCTTGCGCACGCGTTCGGTCCCGTCGAGGTCCAGCAGCCGCGCCTCGCCCGCGACGACGTCGCCGTGGGTCTTCTTGCCGCGGAGGTCGCAGGCCTGGACCTCGACCCGGCCGCTGTTGCGGATGCGCTTGACCTTGCCCGCCTTGCGCTCGGACCAGAGCACCAGCTCGCCACCGTCGCCCGCGGCCCAGACCGGAGTCGGCACCGGGACGCCGCTCTTGCGGAAGGTGGTCAGCATGACGTACTTCTCGGCGGCGATCCGCTCGAACTCCGATCCCATGTGGAGAGTCTAGGGCGTCCGGCGTCGCAACGTAGCCGCGCCGAGGATCAGCGCGGCCAGCGCGCACGCCCCGACGACGAGCAGGTTCCGGATCAGTGTCGCGTCCACGGTGCCCGAAGTGGTGACGCGGGTGAGCGCCTCGACGGCGTACGAAAGCGGCATCACGTCGGAAAGCCGGTTGAGCAGCCAGCCCATTTCCCCGCGTGGCACGAACAGTCCGCACAGCAGGATCTGCGGCAGCACGAACAGCGGCATGAACTGCACCGCCTGGAACTCCGTCCGCGCGAACGCGCTCACGAACAGGCCGAGCGCCATCCCGAGCAGGGCGTCGAGGACGGCGATGAGCAGCAACATCCCGATCGAGCCCGCGATGTCGAGGCCGAGCCAGGCCAGCGAGATCCCGGCCGCGACGCCGACCTGCACGATCGCGATCGAGCCGAACGCGATCGCGTAGCCGAAGAGCAGGTCCAGCCTGCCGATCGGCAGGGTCATCAGGCGTTCCAGTGTCGCCGTGGTGCGCTCGCGCAGCGTGGTGATCGAGGTGATCAGGAACATGATCAGGAACGGGAAGACGCCGAGCAGTGCCGGGGCGACGCGGCTGAACACCGCTTCCGAGTTGAAGACGAAGCGCAGCAACACCATCAGCAGCGACGGGACGACGATCAGCATCGCGACGGTGCGCGGATCGTGCCGGAGCTGCAAGAGGATGCGGCGGGCCGTGGCCAGTGTCAGGGCGGGGTTCACGACGCCACCTCGCTTTCCCGGACCAGCCGCAGGAACGCCTGCTCCAGATCGGTCGTCCCGGTGCGCTCGCGCAGCCCGGACGGGGTGTCCTCGGCGAGGATCCGGCCTTCGCGCATGAGCAGCAGCCGATCGCATCGCGCGGCTTCGTCCATGACGTGGCTGGACACCAGCAGCGTCGCGCCGCCGTCGGCGAGACGGCGGAAAAGCGCCCAGAGTTCGTCTCGGAGTACGGGATCCAGGCCGACGGTCGGTTCGTCGAGCACGAGCAGCTCGGGTTTCCCGAGCAGCGCGACGGCGAGGTTGGCGCGACCGTGCTGACCGCCGGACAGCGATCCGACCAGCTTGCCGGCGTGCTCGGCGAGCCCGACCTCGTCGATCACCCTGTCCACATCGGACATCGGCGCGCGCAACACGGAAGCGAAGTAGCGCAAGGCTTCCGTGATGGTGAGGTCGGCGTAGACGGCCGGATTCTGAGTGGCGTAGCCGATCAGCCGCCGCAGCGGCGGGCTGCCCGCGGGATGGCCGAGCACGGTGACCTCGCCCGCCGCGACGATCTGCACGCCGACGATCGCGCGCATCAGCGTCGTCTTGCCGCAGCCGCTGGGACCGAGCAGGCCGGTGATCCGGCCGCGCGGCGTCTCGAAACCGATGCTCTTGACGACCTCGCGGCCGCCGCGGACGACCCGCAGTCCCGTCACGGCGATCGCCGAATTAGCCATACGTTTAATTCTGCGCCCGTTGAGAACCGCGAGTCAAGAGCACTCGGTTCAGGAGAGCCGGACGGCGATGCCCGGATAGTCGGTGACCAGCAGGTGCTCGTCGTAGTTCAGCACGCAGGAGAAGTCGAAAACCGGTGCGGTGTAGGCGAAATCGCGATCACCGATCCGCTGGTAGCGCTGCTCCAGCCGCTCCACGGCGAGGTCGCCGGCCCGGACGTACGCGGCGGGCGCTTCGGTGGCGGCGCCCAAGGCGAGACCGAGCCTGTGCACCGGCAGCGTGTTCGTCATCGACGACGATTCGAGGTCGACGTCGAAACAGCCGTCGAGCCGCGGATCCGGGACTCCGTCCACCCGCCATCGTCCGTCGCCGTCAGCGTCGAGCACCGTGCGCCGGGAGCCCGTGACCGAGCGGCCGGAGATCTCCGCCCGCCTCGTCCGCCAGGCGGCGTCGACGGTGATCGAATACTCGACGAGCCAGGACTCCCCGTCCTCGACCGCCGTCGTGGCGCCGCTGATCCGCCACCTGCCTTCGTGTTCCTGGAAGAACGCGACCTCGAAGCCGGTCCTCCCGTCCTGATGGCGCCAGCTCGCCGCCGCGGGGAGTGTCACGGCACCAGGACGAGCTTGCCCCGCACGTGGCCCGCTTCGCTCTCGTCCTGAGCGGCGGCCGCTTCGGCGAGCGGGTACACCCGGGAGATCGGCAAGGTGAGCTTGCCTTCGGCGGCGAGCGCGGCGCCTTCGGCCAGCGAGCCGGGGACCTGCTCCGCCGGAGAACCCGAGGTGAAGCGGACGCCGTGATCGGCCGCGTCCGACGCGGCGATGGTGATGACGCGCTTCGGGCCGCCGGTCAGCTCGACGAGAGCGGAGAGCGAGTGCCCAGAGGCGTCGAAGGACGCGTCGATGCCCTGTGGCGCGGCGGCGCGTACGCGCTCGGCGAGCCCTTCGCCGTACTGCACCGGGACGGCGCCCAGCGAGCGCAGGTAGTCGTGATTCGCTTCGCTCGCGGTCCCGACGACGGTCAGCCCCCGCGCGACGGCGAGCTGGACGGCGATGGTGCCGACACCGCCCGCGGCGCCGTCGACGAGCAGCGTCTCGCCCTTCTCGAGGTTCAGCAGGTTGAGGGCGCGATAGGCCGTGTTGACGACCGCGGGCAGCGCCGCGGCCAGCTCCCAGGAGAGCGACTCGGGCTTGCGGATCACGCTTGCCGCCTCCGCGAGGACGTACTCCGCGTATCCGCCGATACCGGTCCCGAGGACCTCGTCACCGGCGGCGAAGCCGGACACCCCTTCGCCGGTCGCGTCGATCACGCCGGCGACGTCTCCGCCGGGGACGGCGGGGAACTCCGTCGGGAACACCTCGGCCATCAGCCCGGCCCGGATCTTCCAGTCGATCGGGTTCACGCCCGCGGCCCGGACGGCGACCCTGACCTGGCCCGGCCCGGGCTCGGGAAGCTCCCGGTCGAGGACGTGGAGGACTCGCGAGTCGCCGTACTCGGTGAACGCGATGGAGCGGTAGGTGTCCGTCATGCCGTCGACAACCGCCGCCCGTCCGCCGCTATTCCGGTGGCTTCCCGAACCAGCTGTAGTCGCCGGGGATGAGCTGCACGCCGTCGGCGATGTCGAGCAGCGTGGCCTTGTCCCGCTTGCCCGACACGATGAGCCACTGGTCGCCAGTCAGCCGGACGGCGACCGTTTCGTCCTGGGGGCCGAGCCTGCCGTCCCGTTTCGGGAGGTAGTAGCCGTCGGCGCCCCGGACCTTGAGGGGAACCGGCTCCGCCCCGTCGACCTCCGGCTGGTCGCGGCGCAGCGACGCCGTGACGACCGCCGCCGCGGTCGGTTGCCCGGCGCGGGTGGCTTCGAGGTCGGTCGCGCCCCCGCCGGTCGTCAGGAACGTGCTCACCCCTGACAACTCCAGGTCGTCGGGCAACCTGCCGAAGCGCAGTTCGCCCGAGACCCGGGCACGGTCGTCCCTGACCATCTCGTCCGCGATCCGCTGACCGATCCCGCGCGGATCCTTCATGAAGTACAAGGTCATGCTCAGCAGGTACACGTCGTCGGGCGACCAGGTCAGCATCATCGCGTCGCCGTGGACCTCGGACACCATCCCGACCCTGCCGTGCACGATGATCTGGTTCGGCGCGGGCGCGATCTTCCAAGGCTCGGCCCCCTTGGCCAGCGGAGTGCTGGTCAGCTCGACATGGCCGAGTTCCCCGGCACTCCAGGACCTGGTCTGCGGTGCGGGGTACGGTTTCGCGGCCCGCCGGTTCTCCTTGAAGCCGTCGGGAAGCCAGCCGGGCTTGTACGGCAGCACCGCCCAGTCCGCGTTCACCCGCGAAGCCGGGGGGACCGCGGTGAAGGCCCGCATGCCCAGCGGCACCCCGAGCGCGATGATCGCGACCGCCGCCGCGACCAGTGCCAGCGCCATCGTCGGACGGCTTCGCCGCCGCTGGTCCAGCGCCTCGCGGATCTCGGCCCCGTCAGGCGCCCGCGTCGCCAGATGTTCGAGGCTCTCCCGGATCAGGTTCTCGGCGTTCTCTTCACTCAGGCGGGTCATTTGCGGGCTCCCGTGGGCTGAACGGACGAGGACTGTCCGGTCTCCCGCAGCGTCGCGAGCGCGCGCGAGATCTGGCTGCGCACGGTCGACGTCGCACAGCGGAGCACCGCGGCGATCTCCTCGTCGGAGTAGTTCTCGTAGTAGCGGAGCACGATCGCGGCGCGTTGTTTGCGCGGGAGCTTCGCGAGCCTGTCCAGCATCGCGTCGCGTTCGTCGTACTCGACGGCGTGATCGGAGACCGGCGGGCTCACCAGATCGAGTACCTCCGGTGACGACGGCACCACGCGGCGGACCGCCAGACGCCGTCGCCACGAGAAGTACTCGTTGGTCACCATCCGGCGGACGTACGTCGGCGGTGACTCGATCCTGTGCCAGCGTTGCTGAGCGCGCAGCAGCACCTCCTGCACGATGTCCTGCGCCAGGTACGGATCGTCGGTCAGGACGGTCGCGTAGCGCAGGAGCCCGTCCAGGCGATCCGCGACGAACTCGTCGAAGGTCGCAGGCACGTGTTCCCCCTCAGCCGGTGGTCTCGCTCTATGGACGCACGAGACCACCGTGCTGATGCATCGGGGGCGGAACTTTCCCGGTGAACGTGATCACCGCACGGCGGTCTCCAGCCGGACGAAGGCGAATCCGGTCGTCGCGAGCTCCTCGCCCGAGGGGCCGGTGGCCGCCGGACGGCGTTCGCCGTCGTGCACCACCAGCAGGCCGTGCGGGTAGAGGGGGCCCAGCGGCCTGGTGGTGATCGCGGCGCCGTCGGAGTGCTCGACCGAGTCGGTGCCGCGTCCGGCGACGATCCGGAAGTCGCGCCGCGGGATGCCGGCGCGGTCGTAGACCACGAACCGCGAGTCGCCCTGGCTCGACGCGAGCAGCTTGCCGTCGGCCAGTGCCAGCCCTTCGGCGTCCGCGACCAGCCACTTGCCGCCGAAACCGGGGTCGGGGCCGTCGGCGACGCACTCCTCGGTGACCTCGTCGAAGCGCTGCGGCGCCCCGAACGAACGCACCTTGTCGATCAGCTCGGGACGGCCGAAACCATGGTCGTCGACCGGGATCCGCCAGATCCCGACGTCCTCCTGCGCGGTGTGGAGCACGCGGTGCTCGACGTCGAGCACCGACCCCTCCAGCTGCGGGCGCTCGTCCGGCTCGCCGCACGGCGACCAGGTCTTCCCGTTCGGCAGCCGGAACTCCGACGGCAGGTCGATCGTGCCGATCGGTGTCGTGCCGACGGTGCCGTCCGGTTTGTCGACAAGTCGCAGAAGCGCCACGCGGGTCTCGTGCCGCCGGGTCACCGCGACCCAGCGCGCGCCGGTGCGCGGGTCACGCCCGGCGGTGAGCCCGTACGCCGTCCGCTGTTCGTCCACTTCGGACTCGGACGCGGAGAAAACCGGTGCGGCGGAAGGATCCGTGACGTCCCGCAGCACCCGCGATCCGGCCGCGGCGCCGGCGGGGTCGATCCGGTAGACGCGCACGCGATCCCGGCCGCGGTCGCTCACTACCGCGAGATCGTCGACGACGTCGACGTTGTTGAACCGCCCGCCCGCGGGCACGGCGAGGTGCTGGAGCTGCCGCGCCTTCAGGTCGAACGCGGCCAGCCCGCCCTCCTTGAGGGTGCCGAGCACGACGCTGGCCGACGGGTTCTTCGGGTGGACCCAGATCGCCGGGTCGTCGGCGTCGGCGTTCGCCGGGTCCGCGCCCGCGTCGTCGACGAACGCCCTGGTCTGCGCCACGGGCGAGGGGTTCTGGGTCGCTTCGGCAGGCACGCCGGCGAGCAGGGAGGCCGCCAGCAGGGGGACCAGTGCGATGCGCATCCTCGGGAAGTTAGCCGCGCGGGGTGTCCGGCCGGTGAACGCCGTCGGTCAGGTAATACTGCGCGACCGGGGCCAGCATCGCGACGACCTCGTCCTCCGAGGCGGCGACGAGCGGCGGGAGCCCGATGACGTAGCGCAGCAGCGCGAACCCGACCATCTGCGCGGCGATCCCGGCCACCCGGACCTTCGGCACGCCGCGCGCCTCGGCGACCCGTGCCAGCACCGCCCGTTCCAGGAACTGCCGCATCATGGTCGCGACCTGCTCGTTGGTGGTCGCGGACCGGATCATGGCCAGGAACGGCGCGCGGCCTTCCGGGGCCTGCCAGAGGCCGAGGAACGCGCGGACGAGACGTTCGCCGATCTCGTCCTCGGGGCCTTCGAGGATCCGGGGGACCAGTTCGCCGGGGTCGACCGGCAGGTTCATCGACGCGGCGAAGAGCCGCTGCTTGGTGCCGAAGAAATGGTGCAGCAGCGCGGCGTTCACCCCCGCTTCGGCCGCGATGCCGCGTACGGTCGCCCCGTCGTAGCCCTGTTCGGCGAACCTCCGCCGTGCCGCCTCGAGGATCTCCTCCCGCGTCTCGGTCTGCCCCGGCCGCCGTCCCGCCTGTGCCATTCCGCGAGCTTAGAACGCCCTTGACTACGCTTGGCCCCATGTCAGTCGCAGTCAGGGTCATCCCGTGTCTCGACGTCGACGCGGGCCGTGTGGTGAAGGGTGTCAACTTCGCCGACCTGCGCGACGCCGGCGACCCCGTCGAGCTCGCCCGCCTGTACGATGCCGCGGGCGCGGACGAGCTCACGTTCCTCGACGTCACGGCGTCCTCCGGGGACCGCGAGACCACGTTCGACGTCGTCCGCCGGACCGCGGAGCAGGTGTTCATCCCGCTCACCGTCGGCGGCGGCGTGCGCACGAACGACGACGTCAACCGGCTGCTGCGCACCGGCGCGGACAAGGTGAGCATCAACACCGCCGCCATCGCGCGGCCGGAGTTCCTGCGCGAGGCGTCCCGCCGGTTCGGCGCGCAGTGCGTCGTCCTGTCGGTGGACGCCCGCCGGGTCCCCGAAGGCACCGAACCGACACCGTCCGGATTCGAGGTGACCACGCACGGCGGTCGCCGCGGCACCGGGATCGACGCCGTCGAGTGGGCAGCGCGCGGTGAGGAACTCGGTGTCGGCGAGATCCTGCTCAACTCGATGGACGCCGACGGCACCAAGAACGGTTTCGATCTCGAACTCCTGACCCAGGTTCGCGCGGCCGTCCGTGTCCCGGTGATCGCCAGCGGCGGCGCCGGCGCGCTCGACCACTTCCTGCCCGCCGTCGAAGCGGGGGCGGACGCGGTGCTCGCGGCCAGCGTGTTCCACTTCGGACAGTTGAAGATCGGCGAGGTCAAGGACGCCCTGCGCGCCGAGGGAGTCGTGGTCCGATGATCATGGCCAAGTGGAAGGCCTCCACCGAGGTCAAGGTCGTCTGCGCGCTGCTGCTCGGGCTCGGCCTCGCGTACGTCGGGATGGCCGCGGTCCTCATGTTCGCGCCCTATTCGTCCGCGCGGACGTTCCTGCTGCCGGGAACGGCGGTGGTGCTCGGTGGGCTCGTCGTGGCGGGGCTGGTGCTGAAGATGCGTTCGGCGCGGTTCGCCGGGTTCGGCGTCAGTTTCCTGTTCGCGTTGCTGCACGCGCTGTCCATGCTGGCGGCGGAACTCTTCTGGGTGAAGATCGTCTCCGGGATCCTGTTCGCCGGGTACATCTACACGGCGGTCCTGCTCAACTCGATGCCGGTGAAACGGCACCTTCTCGGAGCCACGAATGACGCTTGACCCCGCTCTCTCGGATCGCTTGAAGCGCAACGCCGACGGGCTGATCGCCGCCGTCGTCGTCGAACACTCCACATCGGACGTCCTGATGATGGCGTGGATGAACGACGAGGCGCTGGAGCGCACCCTCACCACCCGGCGCGGGACCTACTATTCGCGCAGCCGCCAGGAACTGTGGGCCAAGGGCGAGACCTCCGGCCATGTCCAGCACGTGCGTGAGGTGCGGATCGACTGCGACGGCGATACCGTCCTGCTGCGCGTCGACCAGACCGGCCCGGCCTGCCACACCGGCACGCACACCTGCTTCGACACCGACGAACGGCTGCTGCTGGCCGACGAGAGCGAGAACCCGTGAATGTCGTCGCCAACGTCCTGGTCGGCATCGTCGCGCTGATCCACCTGTACATCGTCGTGCTCGAAATGTTCCTGTGGACCACTCCGCGTGCTCGCGCCTCCTTCGGCACCACCGAGGAGTTCGCGAAGGAGAGCGCGCCGCTGGCGGCGAATCAGGGGCTGTACAACGGTTTCCTCGCCGCCGCGCTGATCTGGGGCCTGATCGCGACCGGCAGCACCGCTTGGCAGTTCAAGATCTTCGGCCTCGCCTGCGTGATCGTCGCCGGGCTCTACGGGACGGCGACGGCGAGCAAGAAGATCTTCTTCGTGCAGGTGGTTCCCGGCACGCTCGCGTTGATCGCGGTCCTGATCGCGGGCTGATCAGGACCTTGGTCCTATCCCGGAGGCCCCTTCACGGGCGTAAAGTCCGTGTATGAAACTGGGGACTGGGGAAGATCCGGTAGGCGCGTTGTGGCGCCGGAGATCGTTTTATCTGATGCTTTGCGTGGTCCCGGGCATGGCCGGGCCGCACTTGGTGCTCCTGGCCTTCCAGATCCGGGCCGATGTCATCGGCACGATGGGGCTCGCCAGGAGCGACGGCATCATCGCAATCGTCATCCTGCTCATGGCGACCGCCCTCGCGGTTTTCGCCGGACAGCGGGCGGCCCATTACAGCCGCCGGCTGACCAAGGCGCTCGCCGAAGCCCCGCCTCTGTCGACAGACGAATTCGACGCTTTCGATCCGGCTGAGGGCACCCACGATCTGCGCTCGATTTCCCGGCGGATGGGTGTCTACGGCATCTTGTCGCTCGTCCTGGCCGTGAGCGGGATCGTCGCCGTGATCAGCGAGTCCACGGACGGACGGTTCCTGGAGTCGGAGCTCCCCGGCTGGGGACCCGGCAGCGAGAACTACGAGAGCGTCGCCATGTTGTCAATCATCATCGGCGTGCTCACCGTCGTGTTCACAGCGGCCGCGAAGTACACCTGGTCTTCGCGTTACCACGCCGCCGTGGAGACGGGCTGGCGCAAGGGGGTCGTCACCGTGCGGCCCGATTTCGGCCCGGAGATCCAGGAGCGGGAGCCCGCGGTCTACGACGTGCGGTTCCCCGACGGCGAACAGGTCACGCTGCGGGGATTGCAGATGTCTTTCCGCAACGGCCATCGGTTCGCCAGGAAGGCGGAGATCCCGGTGTGGATCAGCGGCGAGGGGCAGAACCGGACAGTGTTGTTCAGGCTCGGCCGCACCGAGACCTTCTACCCGGTCCCGGTGCGGACGGATCCCTGACTCCTGCTCACTTGCACGCGCGGCGAGCCCTCGCGGTTGCCCTGGAGCGAGATGAACCTCGGTGTCCGGGAAAGTCGCTGTTTCCGGGTTAACCTCAGCGAATGAAACCGGGGAAAGGAAAGAGAAGATCGGCTGAGAGCGGCCGTCCGAGACGACGTCGGCACGTCGCCGGGCGGCCGTTGTCCGCCGCGGATGTCGACGTCGTCAAAAGCGTTGCCGCGCAGACGGTGCACGAAGAAGTGGCCGCCCCGCTGATCTGGAAACTGTCTCGGTTCGAGAACAGGGCGATAGCTTTGACGGTGTTCTGGTTGGCTTTCTTCGTCCTCTGCCAGATAGTCGCTGACAAGTCCGGCTACGAGGTGCTGGTCCCGTTGTCCTTGGTGGCCTTCTTAGGCTTTCCGGCGTCCTCGTACGCCGCCTGGCTCTGGAGCGAACGATATCGCTCGGCGACGAGGACGGGCTTGCGTGAGGCGACGGCGACGGTGCGGCCGGGCTGGCCGTTCCCCGAGATCGACCTGTATTTCGAAGACGGCTACAAGTTTCTCGCCACGCGGCAGTCGTTGAGGATCGCTCCCCGCTTCGACGGATCCGAGAAAGTCCCGGTCTTCGTCGGCGGCGAAGGAACGGACATGATCGTGATCTTCCCGCGAGGACGCTTCCGCAAGGACACGCTCTACACAGTTCCCGCCAAGGAGATCGAGCCGGACACGGACTGAACCGGTGGTTTCGCGTGACTGGACGGACGGCGCGTGTGATCAGACGGACGACACGCGTGACTGGAGGGACGACACGCGCCGTGGTCTGATCCGGCCGTGAGTCGTCCGTCTGATCACGCGTGTCGTCCCTCCAAGCACACGTGTCGTCCGTCCAGTCACGCGAACCGCCCGACGACGCTCCTTCACGGACTTGTCATCGGCCGAGCGCCACCCCCGCCGCGGTCAGTCGATGTCCCCGGTCAGGTAACGCTGCACCGTCGGCGCGATCGCGGTCACCAGCGGATCGATCTCGCTCGACGCCATGGGCTCGAACTTCGCGACGTACCGCACCAGCCCCATCCCGACCAGCTGCGAGGCGCAGAGCGACGTCCGCAGTTCGACGCGGTCCGAGCCCAGCCCGGCGATGACCTTCGTGAAGAAGTTCTGGAAGAAGCTGCGCAGCACCAGCGCGGCCTGCTCGTGTCCGGCGACGCTGCGGACGAGCGCCTGGAACACGTCGCCGCCCGCACCGTCCCATCGGGTGAGGAAGGTGCGCACGATCCGCCTGCCGAATTCCTCGTCGGGGCCGTCGCGGAGTTCCGCGAGCAGTTCGTGCGGGTCGAACGGCAGTTTCAGCACGGCCTGGGCGAACAAGCCTTCCTTGCTGCCGAACCAGTGGTTGACCATCGCCGCGTCGACCCCGGCGCGGGTCGCGATCACGCGCACCGTCGCGCCGTCGAAGCCGCTCTCGCCGAACACCGCGCGTGCCGCTTCGATCAGCGCGGTGCGGGTGTCCTGCCCGCCGGGACGCCGTCCCCGGCGCCGGACGGTAGTGTCTTCACCAGCCATGGCGTCATCATGAACGGACCGGGCGCGAAATTCAACAATCCTTGAATTCATCCCCCGGTCCCCGGCCGCCGGGTCGTTGCAGCACAATGAGCGACATGGTCAGCGCCGCAAACGCCAGCCCGTCGGGGCTCGGCTCGGTCAGCCCTTCGCGCGACGAGTTCCGCGCGCTCGCCGAGGGCCGTCGCGTCATCCCCGTTGTCCGTCGCGTGCTCGCCGACGGTGAGACCCCCATCGGGGTCTACCGCAAGCTCGCCGCCGACCGGCCGGGGACGTTCCTGTTCGAATCGGCGGAGAACGGCGCTTCCTGGAGCCGATGGTCGTTCATCGGCGTCGACAGCCCCGCCGCGCTGACCGTGCGTGACGGGAAGGCCGTGTGGACCGGCACCCCGCCGGTCGGCCTGCCGACCGAGGGCGACCCGCTCACCGTGCTGCGCGAGACCGTCGCCGCGCTGCACACCGAGCAGCTGCCCGGGATGCCGCCGCTCACCGGCGGGATGGTCGGCTACATCGGCTACGACGCCGTCCGCTGGCTCGAACGGCTCCCCGAGCTCGCCGAGCGCGATCTCGACATCCCCGAGCTCACCATGCTCCTGGCGACCGACCTGGCCGCCTTCGACCACCACGAGGGCACGGTCACGCTGATCGCCAACGCGGTCAACTGGGACGACTCTCCCGAGCGGGTGGACGCCGCCTACGACGACGCGGTCGCGCGTCTCAACGCGATGACCAAGCAGCTGCACGTCGCGGCCCCGGCCACGGCCGCCGTCTTCGACCGCCCGGCGCCCGAGTTCACGCGCCGCCGCTCCAAGCCGGACTTCCACGCGGCCGTCGAGAAGGCCGTCGAGGCGATCAAGGCGGGCGAAGCGTTCCAGATCGTGCCGTCGCAACGCTTCGAGATCGAGACGCGGGCCGACGCGCTGGACGTCTACCGTGTGCTGCGCACGTCCAACCCGAGCCCGTACATGTACCTGCTGCGCCTGGAGGGCTTCGACATCGTCGGCTCCAGCCCGGAGTCGCTGGTCACCGTGCGGGACGGCCGCGCGACCACGCATCCGATCGCGGGCACCCGCTGGCGCGGCGCCGACCCGGAAGAGGACGCGCAGCTGGCCAAGGACCTGCTCGCGGACGAGAAGGAACGCGCCGAGCACCTGATGCTTGTCGACCTCGGCCGCAACGACCTCGGCAAGGTCTGCAAGCCCGGGACCGTGCGCGTCGTCGACTTCTTCGACGTCGAGCGCTACAGCCACGTCATGCACATCGTGTCCACGGTCACCGGCGAACTCCTCGACGACAAGACGGCCTTCGACGCGGTCGCCGCGTGTTTCCCGGCAGGGACGCTCTCGGGCGCGCCGAAGGTCCGCGCGATGCAGCTGATCGAGGAGCTGGAGCCGACGCGGCGGGCGCTCTACGGTGGCGTTGTCGGCTATCTCGACTTCGCGGGCGACGCCGACACCGCGATCGCGATCCGCACCGCGCTGATGAAGGACGGCGTCGCGTACGTCCAGGCGGGCGGGGGAGTCGTCGCAGATTCGGTGGCCGACTACGAGGACAACGAGTCGCTCAACAAGGCCCGCACCGTGCTGTCCGCCGTCGCGGCGGCCCAGACGATGATCGCCGCGGACGAACTCGACCCGGCGGGTGACAGCACCCGTGTCTGAGATTCCCCAAAGCGAGGCCCCGGAAAGCACCGCCCCGGCGGCGAAGAAGGCCAAGCGTCCACTGTGGATCGCCGTGGTGGGCCTGCTGCTGGGCGCGGTCGCGCTGTGGGGATCCTCGCAGCTCGTGTGGTTCGCGGAGTTCCGCGACGGCGGGGTGCGCGGCACCATCGTGTACACGGAAATCGGTTCGACACGGGCGATCGCGCTGATTCCGCTCGCGCTGCTGGCGCTGGCGGGCACGGCGGGCCTGATCGCCACCGGCGGCTGGCCACGCCGGGTGCTCGGAGTGGTACTCGCCGTGGCCGGCGCCGCCGCGGTGTGGATCGGCGTGGCGGACGGCCCGTTCACCGGATTCGCCGACGGGCTGCCCGTCACCCAGATACTGGGAGCCCGCGGGCTGGCGATCCTCGGGGGAATTCTCGTGGCCGCCGGTGGGTTGGCAGCCATCAAGGGCGCGGGCCGGATGCCACGCCTCGGCGCGAAGTACTCGGCGCCGGGGGCGAAGAAGCGGGCCGCCAAGGATCCGGAAACCGAGCTGTGGGAGGCGCTGTCGGAGGGCGAAGATCCCACCGCGACGCGGTGACGGCGACGGATTTCGCGGGTTTCGGGGATCTTTCCCGGCAAAGATGACACGGTTGGCATTCGGAGTAACGGACATACCCGGAACCAGGCCGTATCCGTGCGGGGGTTAGCATCGTTTCGGCGGGAAGGGGAAGGTTTTTGTGAGCGACCTTGCGAAGGAATCCGTGAGTACGACACCCGGTGAGGGACTCCGGTGAGCGTGCTCGAAGACATCGTCGCCGGTGTCCGTGCCGATCTCGCCGAGCGCGAGGCGGCTCTGCCGTTCGACGAACTGAAGAAGCGTGCGACCCAGGTCGCACCTCCCCGTGACGTGCTCGCGGCCCTGCGCGAGTCCGGCATCGGCGTCATCGCCGAGGTGAAGCGGCGCAGCCCGTCCAAGGGCGATCTGGCCGAGATCCCGGATCCGGCCTCGCTGGCGAAGGACTACGCCGACGGCGGGGCCCGGGTCATCAGCGTGCTGACCGAGCAGCGGCGGTTCGGCGGTTCGCTCGCCGACCTCGACGCGGTCCGCGCGGCGGTCGACATCCCGGTGCTGCGCAAGGACTTCATCGTCAGCCCGTACCAGGTCCACGAGGCGCGGCTGCACGGCGCGGACATGGTCCTGCTGATCGTGGCGGCGCTGGAGCAGAACGCCCTGATCGCGTTGCTGGACCGGGTCGAATCCCTCGGGATGACCGCGCTGATCGAGATCCACAACGCCGAAGAGGCCGACAGGGCACTCGAAGCCGGCGCGAAGGTGATCGGCGTCAACGCCCGCAACCTGCACACCCTCGAGGTCGACAGGGACGTCTTCTCTCGGCTGGCCCCCGGCCTGCCGATGGACGTCTTCAAGATCGCCGAGTCCGGTGTCCGCGGCCCCGGCGACCTGATGTCCTACGCGGGTCACGGCGCCGACGCCGTCCTCGTGGGCGAAGGTCTCGTCGCTTCGGGCGACCCGAAGGGCGCGCTGGTCAAGCTGGTCACCGCCGGTTCGCACCCCGCTTGCCCGAGGCCTTCTCGATGAGCGTGGAGTACACCGAAACACCGCACGGCGAGCACGATCCGGACGGCCGGGGCTACTACGGCCCCTATGGCGGCCGGTTCATGCCCGAAGCCTTGATCGGCGTCGTCGACGAGGTCGCGGCCGAGTACGACAAGGCGAGGACCGACCCGGACTTCATCGCCGAGTTCCGTCGTCTGCTGCGTGACTACGCCGGCCGTCCGTCGCTGCTCACCGAGGCCAAGCGCTTCGGTGAGCACGCCGGCGGCGCCCGGATCTTCCTCAAGCGCGAGGATCTGAACCACACCGGTTCGCACAAGATCAACAACGTGCTGGGCCAGGCGCTGCTCACCAAGCGGATGGGCAAGAAGCGGGTCATCGCCGAGACCGGGGCCGGACAGCACGGCGTGGCCACCGCCACCGCCTGCGCGCTGCTGGACCTGGAATGCGTCGTCTACATGGGCGAGGTCGACACCGAACGGCAGGCGCTGAACGTCGCCCGCATGAAGCTGCTCGGCGCCGAGGTCATCCCGGTGAAGACCGGTTCGCGCACGCTCAAGGACGCGATCAACGAGGCACTGCGCGACTGGGTCACCAACGCCGACACGACGCACTACCTGTTCGGCACGGCGGCGGGCCCGTACCCGTTCCCGATGATGGTGCGGAACTTCCACAAGATCATCGGCGAAGAGGCCCGCGCCCAGATCCTGGAGCAGGCCGGACGCCTGCCGGACGCCGTCGCGGCCTGCGTCGGCGGCGGTTCGAACGCGATCGGCATCTTCCACGGCTTCATCGACGACGCCTCCGTGCGCCTGGTCGGCCTGGAGCCGGGCGGTGAGGGCATCGAGGGCAACCGTCACGGAGCCACGCTGACCAAGGGCACTCCGGGAAACCTGCACGGCGCGATGACGTACCTGTTGCAGGACGAGGACGGCCAGACCGTCGAGTCGCACTCGATCTCCGCGGGCCTCGACTACCCGGGCGTCGGCCCGGAGCACTCGTGGCTCAAGGACAGCGGCCGCGCCGAGTACCGGCCGGTGACCGACGCCGAGGCGATGGACGCGTTCAAGCTGCTTTCGCGCACCGAGGGCATCATCCCGGCGATCGAGTCGGCGCACGCGCTGGCCGGCGCCCTGGTGCTCGGCCGTGAGCTGGGCCCCGAGGGCTTGATCATCGTGAACCTGTCCGGTCGCGGCGACAAGGACATGGACACGGCGGCGAAGTACTTCGGCCTGGTGGAGAACGCATGAGCGCGCTGGACGACATCTTCGCCAAGACCCGGGCCGAGGGGCGCGGAGCGCTGATCGGGTACCTCCCGGCGGGCTTCCCCACGGTCGACGGGTCGAAGGACCTGCTGGCCGCGGTGGTCGACGGCGGCGCGGACCTGGTCGAGGTGGGCGTGCCCTACTCGGATCCGGTGATGGACGGCCCGACGATCCAGGCCGCTTCGGTGAGCGCCCTGTCGGGCGGCTTCAAGCTCAAGCACCTGTTCGAGGTCGTCGAGTCGGTGTCGGCGCGTGGCGGCAACGCCGTCGTGATGACGTACTGGAACCCGGTGCAGCGCTACGGCGTCGACCGCTTCGCGCGGGACCTCGCGTCCGCGGGCGGGCTCGGGATGATCACCCCGGACCTGATCCCGGACGAGGCGGACGCCTGGATCGAGGCTTCCGGGCAGCACGGCCTGGACCGGATCTTCCTGGTCGCGCCGTCCTCCTCGGAGGAGCGCATCGCGAAGACCGTCGCGGCCGCTTCGGGCTTCGTGTACGCGACCGCGGTGATGGGCGTGACCGGCGCTCGTGACCAGGTCGGCGTGCACGCCGAGGACCTGGTCGAGCGGACTCGCGCGCACACGGAGCTGCCGATCGGCGTCGGGATCGGCGTCCGGTCCGGCGAGCAGGCGGCGCAGGTCGCCGGGTTCGCGGACGGCGTCATCGTCGGCTCGGCGCTGGTGACAGCCGCCGCGAGCGGCGTCGACGCGGTACGCGAGCTGTCGGCCGAACTGGCCGCCGGGGTGCGGAAGACCGTCGCTCCCGCCTGATCTGACGTGGGCTGAAGGGGCCCTTCGCCGCATGTGACGCGGTGAAGGGCCCTTTCGCTGCGTCTGATGCGGGTAAAGCGTCCTTCAGCCCCCGCTTCAGTGCCGCCACCGCTGCGCCTCGGTGATCTCCTTCGCGCTCGCGCCCGCGAACCGTTCGATCTCGGCCCGCCGCACGTCCACGATCGTCGTCGCCAGTGGCGCGCCGAACGCGGCCGCCAGGTCCTTGTCCGCTTCGAACGCCGAGACGGCTTCTTCCAGCCGCTGAGGCAGCCGCTCGATCCCGCGCGCGGCGCGTTCGGCGTCGGTCAGTGTCCCCGGATCCACGTCCACCGGCTCCGGCAGCGAAGCCTCCTCGTCGGCACCGGCCATCCCGGCGAACAGCAGCGCGGCGGCCAGCAGATACGGATTCGCGGTCAGGTCGAAGCATTTGACCTCGAGGTTCGCCGCCGACCCGCGGTTCCCGGCGACCCCGCGCACCAGCCGCAGCGGCGTCTCCCGGTTCTCCAGCCCCCACGCGGTGTACACCCCCGCCCAGTGGTGCGGCTCCAGTCGCAGGTAGCTGACGACCGACGGCGCCCCGATCGCGAGCAGCGCGGGCAGCCGCCGCAGGATTCCCGCGCTGAACGATTCCGCGACCGGAGTGAGCCCGAAAGTCCTTTCGCCGCCGGAGAAAAGGTTCCGCGCGCCGTCCCAGACGCTCAGGTGCACGTGCCCGCCGTTGCCGACGCCGGCGGGCGCGAACTTCGGGGTGAAGGACGCCTTCAGCCCGTGCCGGTGGCTGAGCGCGCGGATCGTCTCCTTGGTCAGCACGGCGACGTCGGCCGCGCGCACCGGATCGGCGGCCGCGACGGACAGTTCGAACTGACCGTCGGCGTACTCGGGGTGGATCTGTTCCACCCCGACTCCCTGTTGGTCCAAAGTGGACACCAGGGCGCGGAGGTAGTCCGCGTGCTCGGAAAGCCTCGCGTAGCCGTAGGCGGGGCCCGCGGTCGCCGACGTCGGATCGTCCGGGGAATCGGCGCTGGTGACCACCCATTCGAGTTCGAAGCTCATCAGCGCGTGGCGGCCGCGTGCGGCGAGCCGGTCCACCGCCGTCGCCAGCAGCGTGCGCGAGTCCTGTGGATGCGGCTCGCCCTCCTGGTCGAGCCTGGTCACCGGCGCCCAGGCCCAGCCGGGCTGTCCGGCGAGCACGGTCAGCGCGTCGAGATCCGGATGCAACCGCAGATCGCCGACCGGCCCGAGGGAGTGCTCACCCCCGGTGATGGCGTCGTCGGAGCCGAAGAAGTCGAAGGAATTCGAAGCACCGACACCCCAGGCGGCGGCGGACGGCAGTTTCCGCAACGGCACGGCCTTGACCCGGGCGATCCCGGCGTTGTCCACGAAGGTCAGGGCCACGAGTTCGACGCCCCTCGCCCGGAGATCACCGGTGAGGGCGGTCGCGCGGGCGGTCAATGCTTCCCGGTTCACCATGGTTCCTCATCCTGGCCTCATCGCGGGCCCCTTGCCATGCCCGGATCCGGCCATAGGGTGAGGCCGCACTCGTCGATCACGAGAAGGGACGCGCTCATGCCGGCACCCGGGATCCTGCCGTTCGTCGCCGAGACGCGGCTGGTGGACCACCACTGCCACGGCGTCGTCACCGGCGACCTCGGCCGGATCGAGTTCGAGCAGATGCTCACCGAGGCCGACACCGTCTCCTCACTGGGCACCACCCTGTTCGACTCGCTGATCGGTCTCGCGGTCCGGGCCCGCTGCGCCCCGATGCTGGACCTGCCGCCGCATGTGCCGGCCGAGGTATATCTGGCCCGCCGCGCCGAACTGGGCGCCGCCGAGGTCAACGCGCGATTCCTGCGCGCCACCGGCACGACCGAATTCCTGCTCGACGGCGGTTTCCTGCCGGACACGCTGACCACGACCGAGCAGTTCGCGCAGCTGTCCGGGTCCCGCGCGCGGGACATCGTCCGCCTCGAACAGGTCGCCGAAGCGGTGATCGAGTCCACCACGGCCGCAGGGTTCGCTTCGGCGTTCGCCGGGGAACTGGCGAAACGCGCCACGACGGCGGTGGGGTTCAAGTCCATCGCCGCCTACCGGGTCGGCCTCGAACTGGCGGGGGAGCGGCCCACGGACGCCGAGGTCGCCGAAGCGGCGGGCCGCTGGCTCGCGCGGATCGAGGCGGGCGAACCGGTCCGGCTCGCGGACGAGGTGCTGCACCGGTTCCTCGTCTGGACCGGGATCGACCTGGCCCTGCCGATCCAGTTCCACGTCGGGTTCGGCGATTCCGACGTGGACCTGCACCGCTGCGATCCGCTGCTGCTCACCGGCCTGTTGCGGGCGACGCGGTCACACGGAGTGCCCATCCTGTTGCTGCACAACTATCCCTTTCACCGGAACGCGGCGTATCTGGCCCAGGTCTTCGAGCACGTGTTCATCGACGTGGGCCTCGCGACGCACAACGTCGGTCACCGTGCGCCCGCGATCATCGCGGAGACAATGGAGATAGTGCCGTTCGGGAAGCTGCTGTTCTCCACGGACGCGTTCGGGCTCGCCGAGCTGTACCACCTCGGCACCGCGTTGTTCCGGCAAGGACTGTCGGACTTCCTGTACGCGGGGCTCGGCGCGGACGTACTGTCCGAAGTGGACGCACATCGGATAGCGGCGCTGGTGGGGCGACGCAACGCCGAACGGGTCTACGGGCTGGAGGGGACATGACGGAACTGGACGACCTGCAGGACCGATGGGAGGCCGCCGTCGAGGCGGAACTGCCGTCCGCGATCGCGCTGCGGCACCGGGTGCACGCCGATCCACGCGCGTCGGGGGACGAGGAGGACACCGCGAGGGTCCTCGTCGAGGCGCTGGGAGCAGGCGAAGGGGTCCTGGTCGCCAAGACCGGGCGCGCCGTGCTGTTCCCCGGCACCGGGCCGGGCCCGGCCGTGGCGCTGCGCACCGAACTGGACGCGCTGCCGGTCACCGAGCGCACCGGGGTCCCGTGGGCTTCGGAGACGCCGCTGATGCACGCGTGCGGACACGACGTGCACATGGCCGCGCTCGTCGCCACCTGCCGCGCGGCGGCGGCCGTCGGGGTGCCGCGGCCGCTCGTGGCGCTCTTACAGCCGCGTGAGGAGACGTCGCCGTCCGGCGCGCTGGACATCGTCGAGTCCGGCGTCCTCACCGAGTACGGCGTCGACGCGGTCATCGGCGCGCACGTCCAGCCGCGGCTCGCCGCGGGCGTGGTGTCGGCGGTACCGGGACCGGTCAACGCCTCCACCGACGAGTTCGACGTGATCGTCCGGGGCCAGGGCGGGCACGCCGGGTACCCGCACCTGCTGCGCGACCCGATCCTCGCGCTCAGCCAGATCGTGGTGAGCCTGCAGCAGCTCGCGAGCCGCCGGGTCGACCCGGTGTTCGGCGCGGTCTGCTCGGTCGGCCGGATCGAGGCGGGCCGGACCGCGAACGTCGTGCCGAACGAAGCCCGCCTCTCGGGCTCGCTGCGGCTGATGCGCGCCGAGGACCGCGACCTCGCGCTGGAGGGGCTCGCCGAGATCGTCCACGGCACCGCGAAGGCGCACGGCTGCCGCGCGGAACTGGAGATCAGCCCGTGCGAACCGGTGCTGCACAACGACGCCGGGCTCACCGAGCGCGCGCACCGGCGGCTCGTCCGGGCCGGAGCGGGCGTGGACACCGATTTCCGGTCGTTCGGCGCCGACGACTTCGCGCACTACTGCGGGACGACGCGCGGGCTGATGATGTTCGTCGGCCTCGGTGACACCGCGGGCGCGCCGAGTCTGCACGACGAACTGTTCCTGCCACCCGACTCCGCCATCCGGCAGGTCTCTTCGGCGCTGATCGCAGGCTATTTGGCCGCCGTCGAGGGCTGACGGTCCCAAGAAGTGGATGAAGCGCTACGGTGGCCTCCGTGAATACCGCCTCGGCAGCGTTCCTCGCGACCATCCCCAGTCCCGACCAGGGCGTCTGGCATATCGGGCCGGTTCCGCTCCGGGCGTATGCCCTGTGCATCATCGCCGGCATCATCGTGGCGATCTGGCTGGGTGAGCGGCGCTGGGTGAACCGCGGCGGCACGAAGGGCACCGTCATCGACGTCGCCGTCTTCGCGGTGCCGTTCGGCCTGGTCGGCGGCCGGTTGTACCACGTCATCACCGACAACCAGCTCTACTTCGGCGAGGGCAAGAACCCGCTCAACGCGCTGAAGATCTGGGACGGCGGCCTCGGCATCTGGGGCGCGATCGCGCTCGGCGCGGTCGGCGCGCTGATCGCGTGCCGCCGCCGGGGGATCCCGCTGCCCGCGATGGCGGACGCGCTCGCCCCGGGGATCGTGATCGCGCAGGCGATCGGACGGCTCGGCAACTACTTCAACCAGGAGCTCTACGGCGCGCACACCGACCTGCCTTGGGGCCTGGAGATCTACCAGCGCTACAACCCGACCAACCCGGACGACTTCCTGAACGGCGTCGCGATCGGGCACGTCCCGCTGCCGGACAGCCCGGTGCACCCGACGTTCCTCTACGAACTGATCTGGAACCTCGGCGTCGCGCTGCTGGTCATCTGGGCGGACAAGAAGTTCCGCCTCGGCCACGGCCGCGCGTTCGCGCTGTACGTCGCCGGGTACACCGCGGGCCGGTTCTGGATCGAGATGATGCGGACCGACACCGCGAACCACATCCTGGGCCTGCGGGTCAACGTGTGGACCGCGCTCCTGATGTTCGTCGCGGCGATCGTGTACTTCGTCCTCGCCGCGAAGCGAGGGCCGCGGGAAGCGCCGGAAACGCTGTGGAGCAAGGGCGTCCCCCGGGAAGGCGAGCCCGGGGAATCCGGCGAGTCCGCCGATGGCGAGGCGAAGGCCGCGGCCGACGGCGAGACGCCCAAGGAAGAGGCGCACGCGGAAGTCGCGGCGGCTCCGGACACCGTCCGGGACTCGGCCGCGGACAAGGCGACCGAGGACCCGAAGCCCGACGCCGAAAAGTAGCGCTTTCTAGCAGCGCAAGTCCGTGAAGGCCACCATTAGCGACCCATAGTACCTCAAGGAGGCCATAACGGACGTCAGGCCAGCCCGC
>NZ_JBHXJK010000136.1:0-21940 GCF_042723255.1 Amycolatopsis thailandensis | reverse complement strand
CCATGGGACGGAACTTGTCCCATGGGGACCCCTCATGACATGCGCGCGACAAGGGAACTCGGCGCATTTAGTCGACTAAATGCGGGGGCTAGCGGCAGAGGACGATCACCACGACCGAAGCGGCGGCGGCCAGCAACAGCCCGATCAGCCCGAACGAAAGCGGTCGCTTCCGCCACGGCGTGTTGACGTCCAGCGCGAGCCTCCCGGAGCCCGCGAGCAGCACGGTCAGCGAGGCCGCGCCCAGCAGGAGCTCGAACTCGAAGCCCTGCCCCTCCTTCTGGAAGAACCCGCCGCCGAACTTCACGTACACGATGTTCGCGCAGACCCCGAGCAGCGCGGCGGCACCGACCGGGGTGAACAGGCCCACCAGCACGAGCGCGCCGCCGAGCACCTCGCTGATCCCGGTGATCCACGAAAGCAGGGTGGTCTGGCTGGTGTAGCCGAGGCTGCCGAGCACTTTGGCGAAGCCGCCGACGCCGGGCCCGCCGAAGGCGCCGAAGAGGTGCTGGAGCCCGTGCGCGCCCATGGTCACGCCGAGCACCACTCGCAGGACGAGCAGACCGAGATCGATCCCGCCCCTGGTCTCCGCCGGGCCCGGGCCGCCGTCGGCGTCGGCCACGTCCGAGATCATGCTGGTCTGATAGTCATCGCTCACGCGCGAAGGGTAAGGCGAAACCGGCCCGTCAGGCGACCGAACCGCCGGGCCGATCACGAAGCGGCTCAGAACAGCGTCGCCGGTTCGACCGGTTCGGGTTCGGGCAGCGGGTCGAGGCCGGGCACCAGGGCGCGCACGTCGTCGTGGAACCGCCGGGCGAGCTCCGGCGCGTCGTCGTTGTCGGGGGTGTGCAGGAAGATCGTCGGAGACCGGCCTTCGCGCAGCCATCCGGCGACCACCTCGGTCCACGGGCGCCACCCCTCGACGGTCTCCTCGACCGAGTCCCGGCCCAGGTAACGGACGACAGGCCGGTCGGTCAGCGCCCGCGTCCGCCGCGGCAGCCGGGGTTTCTTGCCCCAGGCGTCCTGTTCGGCCTCGCTGACCGGCGGGCTCGCGAAGAAGACCGTGGTGTCGAACGGCACCCATTCGGCCGCCGCGCCGGCGAGGGCCCTCTCCAGCAGCGACGTCGAACCGGCGTAGAAGTCGGGATGGCGCACCTCCACGGCACGCCGGAGGCCGGCGGGAAGGCGCCGCAGGAAACGGCCGAGGCCGTCGACGTCCGACGGGCCGAACGAGGCGGGCAACTGGGTCCACAGGACCGCCCGGTCGCCGAGGGGTTCGATCGCGTCCAGGAACGCCCTCATTTCGACCTCGACACCGGCGAGCCGTCGCTCGTGCGTGACGACCTTGGGCAGTTTGACCACGAACCGGAAGTCCGGGCCGGTCTGCCGCGCCCAGGTGGAGACGGTGTCCCGGGCGGGTGTCGCGTAGAAGGTGGTGTTGCCCTCGACCGCGTTGCACCATCCGGCGTACGCCCGCAAGCGTTCCCCGGCCGCCACCGATCGCGGCACGAAGCGCCCGGCCCACGCTTTGTGCGTCCACATCGCGCAGCCGACGTGAAGTGTCGTCACGCCGATCAGTATTCGCCGTGGACGAGGTTCTTCGGCAGCTCCCCGCTCATGTAGTGGCTCAGCTCCCGGACGGCCACCGCGTAGGCGCGCTGCCGCCTCCCGCTGACAGCGCCCGCGACGTGCGGGGTCAGCAGCAGCCCCGGCACGTCCCACAGCGGATGCCCGCCGGGCAGCGGCTCGGGATCGGTGACGTCGAGGGCGGCGCGCAGCCGCCCCGACGCGAGTTCCGCGACGAGCGCGTCGGTGACCACGACCTGCCCCCGGGAGACGTTGACCAGGATCGCGTCGTCCGGCATGGCGGCCAGGAATTCCGCGTCGACCATGCCCCGGGTGTGCTGGGTGAGCGGCACCATCAGGACCGTGATGTCGTGTTCGGGCAGCAGGACGGGGAGCTCGTCCCCGCCGTGGACGCCCTCGCGGGCGGTGGAGCCGACCATCGTGCAGCGCACGTCGAACGTCTCCAGCCGCCGGCGCAGATGCCTGCCGAGGTCGCCCGCGCCGATGATGAGGGCCCGCTTGCCCTGAAGGGTGTCGGTGATCCGGCGTTCCCAGTGCTTCCGCCGGTGGCCGTCGGCGAAACCGCCGAGACCGCGGTAGATCGTCAGGAGGACCGCGACGACCCATTCGGCCGAGCTCCCGCCGTGCGCGCCGCGGCAGGTCGAGAGCAGGACACCGTCCGGCACCTTGCCGACCCAGTCCTCGGCGCCCGCCACCAGGAGCTGCACGAGTTTGACGTTCGGCAGTTCGCGCCAGAGTTCCTCGCTGGGCCCCTCGCCGGTAACGAGGACCTCGGCCTCAGCGGCCTCGGCGGGCACTGGCTCCCCGCGGCGGTACACCACCGGACGCACGCCTTCGATCTCCGAAAGCGCCGCCACTCCTTCTTCGTCGGGTACGAGCACGGTCACGGTCATGATCGCCACGGTATCGAGTACCGCTTACCCGTGGCTCACGTACGCCCACCTACGCTTGCGTCGTGCGTACCCGGTACCGGCGGAAATGGACCGCGCCGCTGGCCATCCTGGCCTGTGGCGCGCTGATGCTCTCCGGCTGCGCCGACTTCGACAACACGGCCGCCGGGCAGAAGTTCACCCCGGTCAATCCGCCGTCCCCCGAGGTCCCGCCGCAGGTCGGGCCCGGCGGCGAAGCGGGTGATTCCGGCCCCGGTGGTCCTGGCCGCGGGAACGGGCCGAACCAGTCGCAGACGCCGGTCCCGCCGCCGCAGGGCTGCAAGGACTTCGACAAGGCCGTCATCGCGACCTGCCTGGACACCGTCGCCGCCGTGGCCGCGATCCCCGGTGACGGCAGTTCGCCCAGCGCGCTCGCGGGCGAACGCAAGAGCGGCCGGATCATGCTCGCCGCCGCGGGGAAGGATCCGGCCGACTGGGCCGCCATCCCGGTGGACGGCTCCGGCGACGGCGGTCTCACCTCGCTCGCCCTCTCCCCGGGCTTCGCCGAAGACCAGCTCGTCTTCGCCTACATCACCACCCCGACCGACAACCGGGTGGTCCGGCTCGCGAAGGGGCAGACGCCGAAACCGGTGCTGACCGGCATCCCCAAGGGCTCCAGCGGCAACCGCGGCGCGATCGGCACCGACGCGAAGGGCGCTCTTCTGGTCGCCACCGGCGACGCGGGCAACCCCGGGCTCGCGGCCGACCCGTCGTCGCTCGCCGGGAAGGTGCTGCGCATCGACACCTCCGGCAAACCGGCGCCGGGCAACCCCACGGCGGGCTCGGCGGTCTTCTCGACCGGCGTGCACTCCCCCGGCGGGATGTGCCGCGACCAGAGCGGTTCGCGCCTGTGGCTGACCGACCGGGTCGCCGACAAGGACGTCCTGTACCGGCTTCGCGCCGGCCAGCCGCTGAGCACACCGGCATGGAGCTGGACCGACAAGCCCGGTGTGGCCGGCTGCGCGGACTTCGTCGACGCCGTCGGCTACGTGTACGTGACGACGTCGACGGCGGGGAACCTGCAGAACCTGCCGGTCACCCCGGACGGCGCGGTGACCGGCAAGCCCAACATCACCTTGGACGGGAAGACCGGGAAGCCGCCGAAGACCTTCGGGCGCCTGGGTTCGATGAGCATGATCAACCCTCAGCTGGCCTTGGCCGGGACCGTCAACAAGGACGGCGGCGCACCGGTGTCGAGCGACGACCGCGTGGTCATCATCTCGCCGTCGGTCGGCGGTGGCGGGGGCGGCAAGGACTGACTGGTCTCGCTGTGCCCCCAATGTGGCATTGGGGACGCTGAGTGTCCCAATGCCACAGTGGGGGCGGGCTACTTGCGGCGCGTGCGGGTCTCGGTGCGCAGGAGCCGCACGTCGACAAAGGCGACGAGGGCTGAGACGACGGCGGCGACCAGGCCGAGGTAGCGACCGGCACCCGTGCCGATCTCGATGCCTGCGGCGGAGAAGATCCCGCGCTGGTCGGCGTCGAACTGCCAGTCGAGGGTGGCCCAGCCGAGCACCATCAGCAGCAGCGCGCCGATGGCCGCCATCAGCCACAGATGCGGCAGGCCGGCGCGGCGGACGGCGTCGACCCGGCCGAACAGCACGACGGCCAGACCGGGCAGGAACACCAGGAAGAGCGGCGCCCAAGCGAGGAAACCCGCGTGCCACGCGTCGCGCGTGACGTCGGTGGCGGGCAGCGTGCCCAGCGCGTCCTCGATCTCCGGGCGCGACGCGGTCAGTGTCGTCCACGGGAGGAACAAGGCCACCAGCGCGAGCAGCCCGGCCGCGAGGCCGAGCCACTCACGCCAGGTGACCTTCTTCAAAGCGAGGTCAGGCACCGACTCGCTCGACGATCAGTTCACGCACGCGCTTGGCGTCGGCCTGGCCCTTGGTGGCCTTCATGACCGCGCCGACGATCGCCCCGGCCGCGGCCACCTTGCCGCCGCGGATCTTCTCGGCGACGTCCGGCTGCGCGGCCAGCGCCTCGTCGACCGCCGCGATGAGCGCGGAGTCGTCGGAGACGACCTTCAGGCCGCGCTTCTCGACGACGTCGGCGGGCGAACCCTCGCCGGCGAGGACGCCCTGCACGACCTCCTTGGCCAGCTTGTTGGTCAGCTCACCGGCGTTGACCAGCGCGATGACCTCGGCCAATTGCGCCGGGGTGATCGCCAGCTCCGCCAGCTCGATCTCGCGGGAGTTGGCCTCCTGCGCCAGCGTGTTGACCCACCAGCTACGAGCCTCGTCCGGCGTCGCGCCCGCCTCGACGGTGGCGGCGACCAGGTCGACCGCGCCGACGTTGAGCAGGTCGCGCAGCGCCTCGTCGGTCAGGCTCCACTCGCGCTGGATGCGCTTGCGGCGCTCCGACGGCATCTCCGGCAGCGTCTTGCGCAGCTCCTCGACCCATTCGCGCGTCGGCGCGATCGGGACCAGGTCGGGCTCCGGGAAGTACCGGTAGTCCTCGGCGGTCTCCTTGGTGCGGCCGGACGACGTGGTGCCGTCGGCCTCCTGGAAGTGCCGCGTCTCCTGCTTGATCGAGCCGTCCTCGGCGAGGATCGCCGCCTGGCGGGTCATCTCGTAGCGCACGGCGCGCTCGACGCTGCGCAGCGAGTTGACGTTCTTGGTCTCGGTGCGCGTGCCGAACTCGGTCGCGTCCTTGACCATCAGCGAGACGTTCGCGTCGCAGCGCAGGGAACCCTGGTCCATGCGGACGTCGGAGACGTCCAGCGCGCTGAGCAGGTCCCGCAGGGCGCTCACGTACGCGCGGGCGACCTCGGGGGCGCGCTCGCCGGTGTGCTCGATCGTCTTGGTGACGATCTCGATCAGCGGTACGCCCGCGCGGTTGTAGTCGAGCAGCGAGTGCTCGGCGCCGTGGATCCGGCCGGTGGCGCCGCCGACGTGCAGCGACTTGCCGGTGTCCTCCTCCATGTGCGCGCGCTCGATCTCGACGCGCACGACCTCGCCGTCGTCCAGCGTCACGTCGAGGTAGCCGTTGAAGGCGATCGGCTCATCGTACTGCGAGGTCTGGAAGTTCTTCGGCATGTCCGGGTAGAAGTAGTTCTTCCGGGCGAACCGGCACCATTCGGCGATCTCGCAGTTGAGCGCCAGCCCGATGCGGATCGCGCCCTCGATCGCCTTGGCGTTCACGACGGGCAGCGCGCCGGGCAGGCCAAGGCAGGTCGGGCACACCTTCGTGTTCGGCTCGCCGCCGAACTCGTTGGCGCAGCCGCAGAACATCTTGGTGTTCGTGTTCAGCTCGACGTGCACCTCGAGGCCCAGCACCGGGTCGAACCGCTCGATGACGTCGGCGTAGTCCATCAACTCAACCACGGCGGTCACTTCTTTCCTCCCAGCTCCGGAACCTCGTGCACCAGCGAGCCACCGTTGGCGGCGTCACGCGCGACCTCGTAGGCGGCGCCGACGCGGTACAGCCTGTCGTCGGCCATCGCGGGGGCCATGATCTGGAGGCCGACCGGCAGGCCGTCCTCGTGCGACAGTCCACTCGGGACGCTCATCGCGGCGTTGCCGGCGAGGTTCGACGGAATGGTGCAGAGGTCCGCCAGGTACATCGCCATCGGGTCGTCGACGCGCTCACCGATCTTGAACGCCGTCGTCGGCGTGGTCGGCGAGACCAGCACGTCCACCTTTTCGTACGCGGCCTCGAAGTCCCGCGTGATGAGCGTGCGGACCTTCTGCGCGGAGCCGTAGTACGCGTCGTAGTAGCCCGAAGACAGCGCGTACGTGCCGAGCATGATGCGGCGCTTGACCTCCGCGCCGAAGCCCTTCTCACGGGTCAGCGACATGACCTCTTCGGCGCTGTGCGCGCCGTCGTCGGACACGCGCAGGCCGTAGCGCATGGCGTCGAACCGGGCGAGGTTCGATGAGCACTCGCTCGGCGCGATCAGGTAGTACGCGGGCAGCGCGTAGGTGAAGTTCGGGCACGAGACCTCGACGACCTCGGCGCCGAGCGCGCGCAGCTGCTCGACGGCGGCCTCGAACGAGCGCAACACGCCCGGCTGGTAGCCGTCGCCGGCGAATTCCTTCACCACGCCGACGCGGACGCCCTTGAGGTCCCCGGTGAGGCCCTGGCGGGCCGCGGCGACCACCGGCGGGACCGGCGCGTCGATCGAGGTCGAGTCCATCGGGTCGTACCCGGCGATGACCTCGTGCAGCAGGGCGGCGTCGAGCACCGTCCGCGCGCAGGGCCCGGCCTGGTCGAGCGATGACGAGAAGGCGACGAGACCGTAGCGGGAGACACCGCCGTACGTCGGCTTCACGCCGACGGTGCCGGTGACCGCGCCGGGCTGGCGGATCGAGCCGCCGGTGTCGGTGCCGATCGCGATCGCGGCCTCGAACGCCGCGATGGACGCCGAGGAGCCACCGCCGGAACCGCCCGGGATGCGGGCGTGGTCCCACGGGTTGTGCGTCGGGCCGAACGCGGAGTTCTCCGTGGAGGAGCCCATCGCGAACTCGTCCATGTTGGTCTTGCCGAGCACCACGACACCGGCCTCGCGCAGCTTGCGCGTCACGGTGGCGTCGTACGGCGGGATCCAGTTCTCCAGGGTCTTCGACCCGACGGTGGTCGGGATGCCCTTGGTGGTCAGCACGTCCTTGAGCGCCAGCGGCACCCCGGCGAGCGCCGACTTCGGCGCCTTGCCCTCGGCGACGTCGGCGTCCACCGCGCGGGCCGCGTCGAGCGCGCCCTCGGTGTCCACGTGCAGGAACGCGTGGATGTGCTCGTCGACCTCGGCGATCCGGTCCAGGTGGGCCTGGGTGACCTCGACGGCCGAGACCTCACGGGACTGGATCTTCTCCGCCAGTTCGGCGGCGGTCAGCTTGACGATCTCGGTCACTGTTCTTCTCCCAGAATCCGCGGCACCCGGAAACGACCCTCTTCGCTCGCCGGCGCACCGGCGAGCGCCTGCTGCTGGGTCAGCCCCTGTCGGACCGTGTCCTCGCGGAACACGTTGGTCAGCGGCACGGCGTGCGACGTGGGCGGGACGTCCTCGCCTGCGACCTCGCTCACCTTGGCCACCGAGTCCAGGATCTGGTCGAGCTGGCCTGCGAAGACGTCCAGCTCCTCTTCGGTGACGGCAAGCCTGGCCAGCTTGGCGAGGTGTGCGACCTCGTCGCGGGAAATGTTGGGCACGCGGGTGACTCCCGGGGTGTGCTGTGCGGGTTCTGTCGGAAGCTGCAAGTCTATGGTGGCGGTGTCGGCGGACTCGACTGGGTTACGCCGCGGCCCGTGCTCCGGCCCTGGGTGGGCGCTTCGGGTGAGGAGTGCCTGGTTCGTTATCCCGAAGGCCGGATGGCGGGCCCCATTACACCGTCCGGTCTGTCACAATCGGCGCCCGGCGTAGCGCGTTCCACGGCGAGGCTGGAACGCCTGATGCGAGAGGGGCGCGTGTGTCGTTCCTGATCCGGGTCCAATTACCGGACACTCCGGGGACCCTCGGCGCGGTCGCCACCGCGCTCGGCACCGTCGGCGCCGACATCCTGAGTGTGGACGTGGTCGAACGAAGCGGTGGTCTCGCCATCGACGACCTCGTCGTCGAAATCCCGTCCGGCAGGCTGCCGGACGCGCTGATCACCGCCGCCGAAAGCGTCGACGGGGTCGAGGTCGACGCCGTCCGCCCGTACGCCGGGGTGCTGGACACCCATCGCGAGCTGGAACTGGTCGAGGAGATCGCCGCGAAGCCCGCTGCGGGGCTGGAGATCCTCGCCGAAGGGGTGCCGCGGATCATCCGGGCGGGCTGGGCCGTCGTCGTCGAGTACTCGGAGCCCGGCGCGCTGCGGCTGGCGTCGTCCAGCGCCGCGCCCGAGACGCCGATCACGGACCTGCCGTGGCTGCCGCTGGAACGCGCCACCATCCTGGACGCCGAGGAGGCCTGGGTCCCGGAGACGTGGAAGGAACTGGGGACCGAACTCGCGGCCACGCCGCTGGGGAAGCCGGGCAAGGCGCTGCTGGTCGCACGGCCGGGCGGGCCGAACTTCCGGGCCGCCGAAGTGGCGCGCTTGGCGCACTTCGCGGGGATCGTCGCCGTCGTACTGGACAGCTGACCCTCGCATTTCGTCCTCTGAATGCGGTAGTTGCACGCGCAAGGACCGCATTCAGAGGACGAAATGCGGCCTAGCCGAGCTCCAGTCGGTACGCGATCAACGTCACACCGGGATGCGGCTCCCAGTCCCGCTCGGGCAGCCGCACGAAGCCGAGCCGCTCGTACAGCCGGTGCGCCCGCGTCATGGTGTCCAGGCTGCACAGCACCACCCGGTCCGCGCCGAGTTCCCGCGCGCGGGCGATGACCGCCCTGGTCAGCGCCTCGCCGATGCCGCGCCCGGTCGCCGAAGGCAGCACGCCGAGCATGCGGAACTCCAGTTCGCCTTCGCGGGAAAGCTCGGCGAACGGCGTGCCCGGCCGCGCGATGGTGACCGTGCCCACCAGGGTGCCGTCACCGTCCACCGCGACCAGGAGTTCGGCCTGTTCCGCCCGGCGAGTGGCGTCGACGAGCTCGGCCGCGTAGCCGACGCCTTCCACGAGGCCCCGTTCCGCGGAGTACGCGGCCAGGGTGAGCTCCCCGACCGCCTCCAGTTCGCCGGCCAGGGCGGGCCGGATCTCCAGGTCACTCACCAGGCTCCTCCTCGGCGGACTCGGTCGGCAGCGCCAGTTCCGCGGCGGCCTCGGGGCCGCTTTCCAGCAGCACCCGGAAGCCGTTCTCGTCGAGCACCGGCACCTTCAGCTGGACGGCCTTGTCGTACTTGGTCCCCGGCGCGTCGCCGACGACGACGAACGCCGTCTTCTTCGACACCGAACCGGCCGCCTTCCCGCCGCGGGCCATGATGAATTCCTTGGCCTCGTCACGGGAGTAGTCGTTCAGCGAGCCGGTGACGACGATCGACAGGCCTTCGAGGTTGCGCGGGATGGATTCGTCGCGCTCCTCCTCCATCCGCACTCCGGCCGCGCGCCACTTCTCGACGATCTCGCGGTGCCAGTCGACCTCGAACCATTCCTTCGCGGCCCGGACGATGGTCGGGCCGACCCCGTCGACGGCGGCGAGCTCCTCTTCGGAAGCTTTTTCGATCTTTTCCAGCGAACCGAATTCCCGCGCCAGCGCCTGCGCCGCCGTCGGGCCCACGTGCCGGATCGACAAGCCGACGACGACCTTCCACAGTGGACGGTCCTTGACGGTTTCGAGGTTCTCCAGCAGTTTGCGCCCGTTGGCCGACAGTTCCCCCGCCTTGGTGCGGAAAAGCTCGACTTCGAGCAGCTTCTCCTCGTCCAGGTCGAAGATGTCGCCTTCGTCGTGCACGACACCGGCGTCCAGCAACGCCACCGCGGCCTCGTACCCGACGACCTCGATGTCGAAGACGTTCCGGCTCGCCAGGTGGAACAGCCGTTCCCGCCGCTGCGCGGGGCAGAACTGGGCGTTGGGGCAACGGATGTCGATGTCGCCCTCCTTCTGATACGCCAGTTCGGTATCGCAATTGGGGCAGCGCAAGGGCATGACGAACTCGCGCTCTTCGCCGGTGCGCGCGTCGGCCACCGGGCCGAGCACCTCGGGGATGACGTCGCCCGCCTTGCGGATGACGACCTTGTCCCCGATCAGCACGCCCTTGCGTTTGACCTCTTCCTGGTTGTGCAGGGTCGCCATCGCGACGGTGGATCCGGCCACCTTCACCGGCTCCATCACCGCGAACGGGGTGACCCGACCGGTGCGGCCGACGTTGACCTGGATGTCCAGCAGGGTGGTGATCGCCTCTTCCGGCGGGTACTTGTAGGCGATCGCCCAGCGCGGCGCGCGCGAGGTCGTGCCGAGGCGGCGTTGCAGCGCGACCTCGTCGACCTTGATGACGACGCCGTCGATCTCGTGCTCGGCGTCGTGGCGGTGCTCGCCCCAGTACCGGATGTGCTCCAGCAGCTCCTTGCCCGAACCCAGCACCTTGCTGTGCGGCGAGACCGGCAGGCCCCACGCGGCGAGCGCGTCGTACGCCTCGGACTGGCGCTTCGGCTCGAAGCCCTCGCGTTTGCCGAGCCCGTGGCAGATCAGCCGCAGGTTGCGGGACTTCGTGATCTTCGGATCCTTCTGCCGCAACGATCCGGCGGCGGTGTTGCGCGGGTTCGCGTACGGATCCTTGCCCGCCTCGACCATCTTCGCGTTGAGCGCCAGGAAGTCCTCGACGCGGAAGAACACCTCGCCGCGGACCTCGACCAGCGCGGGCACCGGGAACTCGTCCGTCCCGGTCAGCCTGTCCGGCACCTGCTCCAGCGTGCGGACGTTGAGCGTGACGTCCTCGCCGGTGCGGCCGTCTCCCCTGGTCAGCGCGCGGGTCAGGCGGCCGTTCTCGTACAGCAGGTTGATCGCGAGCCCGTCGATCTTCAGCTCGGCCAGGTACTTCGTCGCGCCGATCTCCTTCTGGACCCGCTCGACCCAGGCCTCGAACTCTTCGCCGTCGAAGACGTTGTCCAGGCTGAGCATGCGCTCCAGGTGGTCGTACGCGACGAACTCAGTCGAGAACGTGCCGCCGACGTTCTGCGTCGGCGACTCCGGCGTCACCAGCCCGGGATGCTCGCCTTCGATGGCCAGGAGTTCGTTGAGCAGCTCGTCGAACTGGCCGTCGGACACGATCGGTGAATCCAGCACGTAGTACCGGAACTGGTGCCCGCGGATCTCCTCCGCCAGTTCGGCATGCCTTTCGCGGACGGCGGCCGGCACGTCCGTGACGTCCTGCGCGGGCTCGATGTTCTCGGGAAGTTCGCTGCTCACGGGGGTAACCCTAGTCGGGGGGACCGACATTTTCCGGCGTCGGAGAGTCGAGTCGGCCTACCATTTCGCGCAGTTCCAGCAGGGTCACTTGCCCGTCCCGCGCCTCGGTCACCAGCTCGACCTTGCCCAGCCTTTCGGCCGCGACGCGCTCACCCAGCGTGGCGTCCAGCGGCAGGAAGGTCATGGTCGTCCGCGTCTCCGGTGCCAGCTCTTCGATCAGCGGATGGAACACGGTGACGTCCACCCGTCCGGCTGATTCGTCCACCTTCGCGGTCACCCGGACGTCGGCGAGCGCGACGCGGGTCTCGCCGAGGTTGACGGTGACCTCACTCGGATCGGGGACCGGCGGCACGGAGTCGTGGTACTCCCAGATGGCGTCCTCCGGCGGCGCGGCGGCCTTCCACGCGTCGGTGTACGGACGCAGTTCCGGATCCTCCTGACCGGTGAGCACGAGCGAGTAGATGGCCCGGTGCCCACGATCGAGGGAAAAGTGCAGCCGGGGGTGCAGCGCCTCGACGATGGTGCAGAGGTCGTGTTCCACCCGGTGCGGTTCGCGGTCGCCGAGCGCGGCGCTGACCTCCGGCAGGAGCGCGAACCACGCCTCCCAGAACGTCACCGCCGCGGCGGCCGCGTCCTCGGGGACGGGCTGCTCCGGCCAGGCGGTGCGGGGGTCGGGAACGTCCTCGGGCTTGCGGGAACGGCGGAACAGACGCATGAGGGGCACGCTACCGCGCCGGTCACCAGCCTTCAGGCGGTTCGGTGAAAGCCTTGCCCGCCTCCCGGCTGAGCGTGAGCGCGCGGCGCATCCACTCCGGGGTGGCGCCCGCGAGACCGCACGCCGGGGTCGGTACGACGCGTTCGGCGAGGATCTCGCGGCGGAAGCCGAGCCGGTCGACGAGTTTGAGGACGGGCGTGACCACATCACGCAGTTCCACCGGTGCGCCGGGGTCGGTCGTGGGGACGAGTCCGAGCATCAGCGTCGTGCCGGAGTCCAGCGTCTCGCCGATTTCGTCGAGCAGCGCGGGCGAAGCGCCCTTCAGCAGGGCGAAATCGAAGGCGATCGCCTTCGCCCCGGCCGCGCGCAGCAAGGAGATCGGCGGCTTCGCGGCGCAGCAGTGCACCGCGACCGGCTGCCCGGTGATGCGCTCCGCGCCGGAGATCACCGTCGACAGCAGCTCGCGGGCCTCGGGCGCGGGCACGGCGGGGATCGTGCCGTAGCCGGAGGCCGTCGGAAGATCGCCGTCGAGGACGGTGGGTAGCGACGGTTCGTCGAACTGGAGCACCACGGGCGCGCCGATCCGCGACTTCAGCTCCGCGACGTGCGAGGCAAGACCGTCCAGCAGCGACGCGGCGAAGTCGCGCAGCGCGCCCCGGTCGGTGAGGATCCGGTGCCCACGCGGGAGTTCGACGTTCGCGGCCAGCGTCCACGGTCCCGCGACCTGCGCCTTGAACACCGGCGGCGCGGCGCCGGCCTTCTCCCGCGCCTCCTGGACGGCGTCGAGGTCCCAGCTCATCAGGTCGAGGGCGCGGCGGTGGTCGTGCCCCGGACGGGAGGTGACGCGATAGCCACTCGGCACCACCTCGACGGCGAGGTCGACCAGCAGCGCCGCCGTCCGGCCGATCAGGTCGGCGCCGACGCCGCGCGCGGGAAGTTCGGGCAGACAGGGGAATTCGGGCAATTCGCCGAACACGATCGAAGCGGCCTCGACCGGGTCGGTGCCGGGCAGGGAACCGATCGCGGTCGCCGCGCCAAGCGGCCAAGGTCGTTCGTTCACACCCGGATTCTCCCCTTGGTCCGAGTGCGCGGGGCGGCGGGGCGGCCGACGACACGGACATTCGCCGCAATTGCCGTCGGCGAGCCCGTGGCGGCGCCGGGCGCATTACGCTGACCTGCCATGACGAGCTCTCCACAGCCCGCCGGCTGGTATCCCGACCAGCAGAACTCCCGGATGTACCGGTGGTGGGACGGACAGGCCTGGACGGCCCACACGCGACCTTCGCACGACGCCGAGATGATCGAGCTGGACATCGAAGGCGCGCACGACCCGAACCGGATCCGGGAGCAGGTGGCGAGGGGAACCCAGGGCCGGGGCAGTGGGGTCGTCGGCGGCGGGACGCTGTTCTCCGAACCCGTGCTGGTGGTCAACCAGCGCGCGAAACTCATCGAGATGTCGAACGAGTTCGGGGTGTTCGACCAGAACGGGAACCGCCTCGGCGGCGTCGTCCAGGTCGGGCAGAGCACGCTGAAGAAGGCCATCCGGCTGCTCACGAACTACGACCAGTTCCTGACCCACCGCTTCGAAATCCGCGACGCGAACCACAGCACGGTGCTGAAGGTGACGCGGCCGGCGAAGGTGTTCAAATCCCGCTTCCTGGTGACGAAGGCCGACGACTCCCCGATCGGGGAGATCGTGCAGGAGAACGTCTTCGGCAAGATCCGGCTGGGCTTCGTGGTCAACGGGCAGAAGGTCGGCGGGATCTTCGCGGAGAACTGGCGGGCGTGGAACTTCGTGATCAAGGACCACGCCGACGTCGAGATCGCGCGGATCACCAAGACCTGGGGCGGTTTCGTGAAGGCCGCGTTCACCACCGCCGACAACTACGTCGTCGAGATCCACCGGCCGCTGCGGGATCCGCTGGCGTCGATGGTGGTCGCCTCGGCGCTGACCATCGATACGGCGCTGAAGCAGGACGACAAGGGCTGAGCGCCACGCATTTCGTCCTCTGAACGCGGTCCTTGCGCGCGCAACTACCGCATCCAGAGGACGAAACGCGGGCGGGGCGAGTGACCGGGGTCTCACCCCGCTCAAGTGGACACTCGGCTTCCGGCGGCACAAAGTGGAAGACCTGGGGCGGCACACTGGAGTGCGTCCGGGACGGAGGTCACCATGGAGCCGTTGCCAGAAGACGGCGAACGGGACTGGGCCGAGCCAGGCGTCTACACGGTTTCGCCGGGGATCCACCGGATCCCGCTGCCCCTCCCGCACGACGCGCTGCGCGCCGTCAACGTCTACGTCGTCACCGACGGCACCCGGCTGGTCCTCGTCGACTCGGGCTGGGCGCTGGAATCCGCGCGCGAAAGGCTTTCCCGCGGGTTGAAGGCGCTCGGCGCCGACGTCGGCGACATCGACGAATTCCTGATCACCCACGTGCATCGCGACCACTACACGATGGCCGTGGAGCTGCGCCGCGAATTCGGCGGCAAGGTCGGGCTCGGCAAGCTGGAAGAGCCGTCTTTGACGCGCTCCGGCGATCCGGATCGCTTCCCGATGGAGGCGCAGGTCGACCTGTTGAAGCGCTGTGGCGCGGGCCCCGTCGTCGACGTGCTCGCCAAGGCCTTCGGCGGGATCCGGCACATCGAGGCGCATCTGTGGGAGCAGCCCGACGAGTGGCTCGTCCCCGGCAAGCGCGAGATCGTGCCCGGCCGCGAGTTCGACGTCGTGCACACGCCGGGCCACACGGCCGGTCACGTCGTCTTCGTCGACGAAGAAGCGGGTCTGGTGTTCTCCGGCGACCACGTGCTGCCGCACATCACGCCGTCCATCGGGTTCCAGCCGGTGCCCGCCGACCTGCCGCTGAGCGACTACCTCGACTCGCTGCGCCTGGTGCGCGAGATGCCGGACCGCCGCATGCTGCCCGCGCACGGCCCTGTCACCGACAGCGTCCACGCCCGCGTGGACGAACTGCTGGAGCACCACCGCGACCGGCTCGACGTCATGGGCGCCGAGATCACGGCGGACGTCACGACGGCGTACGAGGTCGCGCTGCGGCTGGGCTGGACGCGCCGGAAGCGCAAGCTCGACGAGATGGACCCGTTCAACCAGATGCTCGCCGTCCTCGAGACCGGTTCACATCTGGATCTGCTGGTGGCACAAGGGAAACTCGCCGCGACCGAGACCGACGGAGTGCGCCACTACCGATGATCACCATCCGCCGCGCCCGGCGCGAAGACGTCGCGGAGATCGTCGGCATGCTCGCCGACGACCAGATCGGCAGTACCCGCGACTCCGCCGACGACCTCACGCCGTACCTCAAGGCGTTCGAGGAGATCGACACCGATCCGGCGCAGCTGCTGATCGTCGCCGACGACGACGGGCAGGCCGTCGGCACGCTCCAGCTGTCGATCATTCCCGGCCTGGCCAGGAAAGGCGCGCTGCGCGGGCAGATCGAGGCGGTCCGGGTGCGGGCGAGCCATCGCGGTTCCGGCCTCGGCGGCGAGCTGATGGCGTGGGCCATCGAGGAATCCCGGCGGCGGGGCTGCGCGCTGGTGCAGCTGACGTCGGACGTGAAACGCGAGGACGCGCACCGGTTCTACGAACGCCTCGGTTTCGAGGCCACGCACACCGGCTTCAAGCTGAAGTTCTGACGCTACTGCCGCATTTCGTCCTCTGAATGCGGTAGTAGCACGCGCAAGGACCGCATCCAGAGGACGAAATGCGAGGGGTGGCTAGCGGGTCCCCGAGATCTTCGCGCTCCCCAGCACGAGATCGCCTTCGGCCGCGTCGGTGCGGTACAGCACGACGACCTGCCCCGGAGCGACCCCGCTCAGCGGCTCCCGCAGCTGAACGGTCACCGAGTCACCGGAGTCACCCGAAACCTCCGCGACGGCCTCGACGATCCCGCCGTGCGCGCGCACCTGGACGACACATTCGGTCGGGCCGTCCAGCGGCCGTTCGCTCGGCCAGATCGGGCGATTCGCCTCGATCACGTTCACGCCGAGGTCCCGTGCGGAACCGACCTTCACGGTGCCCGAAACCGGCTCCAGCGAAAGCACGTAGCGCGGCCGCCCGTCCGGCGCGGGCGCCTCGATGCCGAGCCCCTTGCGCTGGCCGACGGTGAAGCCGTGCACGCCGGTGTGCTCACCGAGCACGGCGCCGGTCTCGGCGTCGACGAGCTGCCCGGGACGCTGGCCGAGCCGCTTCTCCAGGAAACTCTTCGTGTCGCCGTCCGGGATGAAGCAGATGTCATGGCTGTCCGGCTTGTTCGCCACCGACAGGCCGCGGCTCTCGGCCTCGGCGCGCACGTCGGTCTTCCACGAATCACCCAGCGGGAACAGCGAATGCCGCAACTGCTCCGGGGTCAGCGAAGCCAGGACGTACGACTGGTCCTTGCCCGAGTCGACGCTGCGCCGCAGCTCCGGCACACCGTCCACAAGGGACAGTCGCGCGTAGTGCCCGGTGGCGACGGCGTCGAAGCCGAGCGCCATCGCCTTGTCCAGCAACGCCTCGAACTTGATCTTCTCGTTGCAGGTGACGCACGGGTTCGGCGTCCGGCCGGCCGCGTACTCGCCGACGAAGGTTTCGATGACCTCTTCGGTGAAGCGCTCGGCGAAGTCCCAGATGTAGAACGGGATGCCGAGGATGTCGGCGGCGCGGCGAGCGTCACCCGAGTCCTCGATCGTGCAGCAGCCGCGGGATCCGGTGCGCAGCGTGCCGGGCTTCGCCGACAGCGCCAGGTGCACGCCGACGACCTCGTGCCCGGCGTCCACGGCACGCGCGGCGGCCACCGCCGAGTCCACTCCCCCGCTCATCGCGGCCAGTACGCGCATCTTCCTCACACCTCTTGCTTCTGCGTCTGCTTGCGCATTCCGGCGAGTCCCGCCTGCCTCGCCCTGTCGACGACGCCCGCGATCTCCTTCGAAACCGCTTCAACGTCTTCCGGCGCCGAGGTATGCCCGAACGAGAACCGCAGCGACCCGCGCGCGGCCGCCGGGTCGGCGCCCATGGCCAGCAGCACGTGGCTCGGCTGCGCGACCCCCGCCGTGCACGCCGAACCGGTGGAACATTCGATGCCCTTGGCGTCCAACAGCATCAACAAGCTGTCCCCCGCGCACCCGGGGAAGGTGAAGTGGGCGTGCGTCGGCAGGCGCTCGCCCTCGCCGCCGTTGAGCACCGCGTCCGGCACCTCGCGCCGGACCGCTTCGATCAGGTCGTCCCGCAGCTCGGCGACGCGTTTCGCGTACTCCTCGCGGCCCTCGACCGTGGCCTTGACCGCCGTCGCGAACGCGATCACCGCGGGCACGTCGAGCGTGCCCGAACGCACGCTGCGCTCCTGGCCGCCGCCGTGCAGCACCGGCACGCACGCGGTGTCGCGCCCGAGCAGCAGCGCGCCGACGCCGTACGGGCCGCCCAGCTTGTGCGCGGTCAGGGTCAAAGCGGCGGCACCGCTCTCGGCGAAGTCGACCGGCACCGCGCCGACGGCCTGGACGGCGTCGGTGTGCAGCGGGATCTCGTGTTCGGCGCAGACGGCGGCGAGCTCGGCGATCGGGTTGACGGTGCCGACCTCGTTGTTCGCCCACATCACGGTGGCCAGCGCGACCGTCTCGGGGTCCTCGCCGATGGCGGCGCGCAGCGACTCCGGCGACACCCGGCCCGCCTCGTCGACCTCGACCCAGACGATCTCGGCGCCCGCGTGCTGCTCCAGCCACTCGACGGACTCGAGGACGGCGTGGTGCTCGACGGTGCTGCACAGCACCCGGCGGCGCTTCGCGTCCTCGCCGTTGCGAGCCCAGAAGATGCCCTTGACCGCGAGGTTGTCGCTCTCCGTGCCACCGGCGGTGAAGATCACCTCGGACGGCCGGGCGCCCAGCGCCTCCGCGATCACTTCGCGGGCCTCTTCGACCCGGCGGCGGGCCCGGCGGCCCGAGGAATGCAGCGCGGAGGCGTTGCCCACAGTGGACAGCGCCTCGGACATCGCCGCTACGGCTTCGGGCAACATCGGAGTGGTCGCCGCGTGGTCGAGATAGGTCATCGCCTTACCAGGGTAGACCGCTCCGGGGCGTGACCAAGCCCACCCTGGTCAGCGGGTGGCAATGCTCATAGGAACCCGCGTCCGTGATCGCGTCGACAGGGCGCTCGTCAGCGATTTCACCGACCTGAACGCAAACCGGGCGCCCTGCCCCCGCGATCACGGGGCCTGCGGCCGGAGCGGGTTCGGAAGATCAGCTCCGCAATCAAGCGACGCTCATACCCGACGGCCACCGGCCGGTCAGCCTCACCCCGAGCAGCGCGATGCCGGTCAGCAGCACCGAAAGCACCAAGATCGCCACCGTCGGCTCCTTCGCCGACGCGATCGAAGCGAGCAGAACACCACCCAAACCGATGGTCAGGGCCGATCCGACCCAGTCGCCGAGCTGCAGCGCCGAAGTGTTGAACCCGCGTTCGGCCTCCGGCGAGTAGCGGAGCAGCAGCACCGAGATCGCGGGCATCGCGATGCCCATCCCGGAGCCGCCGACCGCCGACGCCACGAACGCCATCCAGGCGGGGAACGACGGCAGCGGGACGAAGACGAAGATCGCCAGACCGGCCGCGACCAGCGCGAACCCGGTCCGCAAGGACGCCTCGCGCGACCAGTCGAGCATGCGGCCTTGCAGCATCGACCCCGCCGACCAGCCCAGCGCTGTCACCGTCAGCGGCAGTCCGGCCAGTGCGGGGCTGTAGCCGTGGACCTCGGTCATCGTGAGCGGCAGGTACGCCTCCATCCCGGCGTACGCGCCCGCGATCAGCCCGCGGGAGGCGATCACTGTCGGCAACCCCGGCCGCGACGTCAGCGTCCCGGCGGGCAGGAGCTTGCGGAGCGCGTACGCCAGGGCGGCCAGTCCGGCTCCGCCGTAGGCCAGCGCGGCGAGGGACGGGTGCTGCGCCGCCCAGGTGAGCGCGGCGACGCCGAGGGCGGCGACCACCGCGGGCACGACCCCGGCGCGGCGCGCGGACTCGCCGGGCACGTGCCGGGGCAGTTTGCGGGTGACGACGACCAGCAGCCCGACGCCGACGGCGGTCAGCGGGATCAGCCCGAGGAACACCCAGCGCCAGCCGACGCTCACCGTCACCACGCCCGCGATCGACGGTCCGATCACCGCGGGCAGCACCCACGCGGCGGCGTTGGCGGCGTAGATCACCGGGCGTTCACGGTCGCTGAAGGTAAGCGCGATCAGCAGCGACACCGAGACCAGCAGAAGACCGGACCCGAACCCCTGCAAAGCCCTGCCGAGCAGGAGCAGCGGCATGTCGTGCGCGAGCCCCGCCACCAGCAGCCCGACCGCGAACAACGCGGTCCCGGCGAGCAGCGCGGGCGCCGGGCCCTTGCGGTCGCCGAGCCGTCCGGAAAGGACGGTCGCGACGACGCTGGCGACCAGGAAGGTGGTGAAGGGCCAGGCGTAGAGGGCGAGACCGTCCAGGTCGGCGACCATCGTCGGCATCGCTGTCGCGACGCCCATGCTCTCGAACGCGATGAGGGTGACCATGAGCAGCAACCCGATCGTGGTCACGCGGTGCTCCGGTGTCCAGAGCACGCCCTTCGGCTTTTCCCCAGTGATCGTCATGGGAAAAGCGTGCAACCTCCAGTTCGGTGGAGGTCAAGCGCCGACGGGCGCCAGCCGCAGCTCCCGCGCCAGCACGGCGGCCTCGCCGCGCGACGTGACCTCGAGCTTTCCCAGGATCTTCCGCACGTGGAACTTCACCGTGTGCTCGGTCAGCTGGAGTTCCTCGGCGATCTGCCGGTTCCGCTTTCCGCGCGCGATGCCGGCGAGAACCTCGAGTTCACGCGAGTTCAACCTGTCCAGCGGGCGCAGCTCCGGGGTCTCGGGGACACCCAGCGGCAGGATCGCGGTGATCGTGGCACCCCAGCCGGGGACGGCGTCGACCTCCCAACGGCCGTCGAGCGGGGTGATCCGCTCGGTGAGACCGGCGGACGGCACGGCGCGGGCGACGTCCGGGCCGTCGTCGCGCACGGTGATCCGGAGACCTCCGCCGTCGATCGCCCAGGACGCCCGGACCCGGGAACTGCCGCGTTCCAGCGCGGCGAGCACGAGGCCGCGGGTGACCGTGCGCGCGGTGTGCGCGATGTCCTGCGGGAGCGGCCGGTCGTCACCGGGCCCGGCGAGGTCGACGGTCATGTCGTTGTGGCGCACCAAGGGGTCCAGCTGCGCAGCGAGGGTGTCGAACGCCGCCGACGCCGGTTCCGCCGAGAGCTCCTGGTCACGATCGGCGATCGAGCGCAGTTCGACGAGCGCGGCCGCGGCGAGGTCGGTGGCGCTCTGGCGGGCGGCGGCGTCGCCGAGCTGACGGGACCGCAGCACGGCGAGCAGGGACGCCAGCGTGGTCGCGTGGGTCTGGCCCAGATCGGTGATCGTCTGCGCCCGCGCCGTCGCGGCCGCCAGGTTGCTCGCGATGATCTCGGGTTCGGGGTCGGTGGCGCGTTGGGCGGCGCTGACGCTGACGATGCCCCACAACTTGGCGGCGATCTCCAGCGCGCTGTCCGCGGGCGCGTCCTCGGTGGGGACGAGCGCGATCGTCGCGCCCTTGCCGATCACCGGAGCCGACGTCAGGACGACGAGTTTCCGCCGCTTCCCGCCGAGCGTCTCTTCGGTCACCACCGCTTGCCCCGGGACGCCGAGCGCCGCGAGCCGTTGGAGCTCGGCGCTCGTGACCGCGCCGGTGATCGCCGGATCGCCGTGGACCTTGACCGGGATGCGGGAGCAGTCACCGGTCTCCATGGCGGCGGCCCGGTGCGGCAGGACGGCCGCGGCCGCCGCGGAGAACCGCGGCAGGAGTTCGGCGCGCGTGGCGGCGAGCATGCGCTCGACCTGGCTCAGCACGTACAGCGGATCCGACCACTCGTCCATGACTCCACAGTAGGCGCGGCCGCCGTTCGCGACGCTGCTCGCCCGGCTAGCGAACACTGCTCGTCCGAGTGGTTCGGGCGTGGTCCGGGCGCCGGTTGACTGATCGCAGCGAAGAACACCAACGAGGAGTGAACATGCGAGCGATCACCATCACCCAGTACGGCGACACCGACGTCCTGGACTCCGCCGAGGTCCCGGTGCCGGAGCCCGGCCCGGGTCAGGTGCGGGTCGCGGTCAAGGCCGCCGGGGTCAACCCGATCGACTGGAAGATCCGGTCCGGTGCCATGGCGGAGGTCCTGCCGATCGAGTTCCCGCACATCCTCGGCCTCGAATTCGCGGGCGTGGTGGACGCGGTCGGCGAAGGCGCCGGTTTCGCCGTCGGGGACGAGGTCTTCGGCTGGCCCGACACCGGGTCGTACGCGGAGTACGCGCTGGCGACCACGATCGCCCGAAAGCCCGCCGGGCTTTCGTGGGCCGAAGCCGCCTCTCTGCCCGTCGCCGGTGAGACGGCGTTGCGGGTGCTCGGCGAACTCGAGGTCAAGCCCGGCGAAACGCTCGTGCTCCACGGGGCGAGCGGCCAGGTCGGCCGGATCGCGACGCAGGCCGCCGTCGCGCTGGGCGCCACGGTCGTCGGGCTCGCCGGCGCTTCGTCACTGGACGAGGTGAAGGAGCTCGGCGCGGTGCCGGTGCGGTACGGCGCCGGCTGGGTTTCGCGGGTGCGTTCGGTCGCGCCGGATGGCGTCGACGCGGTGTTCGACGCGGCGGGCTTCGGCGTCCTGGGTGACTCCGTCGAGCTGCTCGGGTCACCCGACCGGCTGGTCACCATCGCCGACCCTTCCGCGTACGCGCGGGGGCTGAAGTTCTCGGCGGGCGGGGAGCAGACCGCGGCGGTGCTGGAGGATCTCGTCTCGCGGGGGCTGAAGCTCAAGCCGGGGTCCGCTCACGCACTGGCCGATGTCGCCGAGGCGCACCGGGAAAGCGCGACGGGGCACGCGGGCGGGAAGATCACGCTGACGCTGTAAGCCTCGCGTGCTCAGTGCCGGATCT
>NZ_JBHXJK010000135.1:0-22043 GCF_042723255.1 Amycolatopsis thailandensis | reverse complement strand
GTGGTCGCCGGCACCATGCGCCCGGACGCCGTCCGGCTGCACGACGACGAATGGCCGTCCCGCACCCGCGCCGATCTGCGCCGCGGTGTCTCCGCGACGTCGATCGACCGTGACTCGCGGCGGATCCACCTCGACGACGGGTCCACTGTGGACTACGACGCGCTCGTGCTCGCCACTGGCGCGAATCCGTGGATGCCGCCGGTGGAGGGGCTCGAACCCGGCCCGGACGTCGTCGCGTTCCGCACCCTCGACGACTGCGCCCGCATCCTCGACGCCGCCAAACTGGGCGCGCCGGTCGCCGTCCTCGGTGGCGGGCTGCTCGGTCTGGAGGCCGCGCGAGGCCTTGCCGGACGCGGAAACCTGGTCACCGTCGTGCATCCGATGCCGCACATCATGGAACGGCAGCTGGACGCGGAATCCGCGCGGGTGCTGACCAGGAAGCTCGAAGAACTCGGCGTCGATTTCCGGCTAGGCGTCGGGGCCGCGCGCTATGTCAGCGGCGACGGGCTCAAACTCGACGACGGCACGCACGTGCCCGCCGACCTCATCGTCGTCTCCACCGGCGTCCGGCCCGAGACGAAACTGGCCGCGGACGCGGGGCTGGCCGTCGAGAACGGTATCGTCGTCGACGATCTGCTGCGCACCAGCGACGGCCGGATCCACGCGATCGGCGACTGCGCGAAGCATCCCGGCGCGTTCGGCGGGCTCGTGCAACCCGCGTGGGAGCAGGCTGCCGTCGTCGCGGATCTGGTCACCGGCACGAAGTCCGCGTCGCGCTATCGCGGCACCCAGGCCGTGACGCGGCTGAAGGCCCGCGGAATCGACCTCACCGCGCTCGGCGAGACGATGACCGGCGCGGACGATCCGACGGCCGAGGTGCTCACCTTCAGCGACCCGGCGGGCTGCCGCTACGGCAAGCTCGTCGTCCGCGAAAACCGCGTGGCGGGCGCGATCCTGCTCGGTCTGCCCGACGCGGCCGCGTCGATCACGCAACTCTACGACCGGGGCACGCCGGTGCCCGAAGACCGGCTCGCCGTCCTTCTGGGACGCGCGCTGCCCGCCGGGGCGCCGTCGGCGTCGAGCCCGGCCGATCTGCCCGCGTCGGCGGTCATCTGCCGCTGCAACGCGGTGACCAAGGGGCGGCTCGTCGAGGCGTGGCGCGCCGGCGCCACCGACGTCCCCGCCCTCGCCGGGGCGACCCGCGCGACCACCGGCTGCGGCGGCTGCAAGGACGCTGTCGGCGGGGTCGCGAAATGGCTGGCCGCCCAGTGAACCCGAACGTTTCCACCACCGAGGAGGACCGCATGACCGCTCGCGGTAAACGCTGGATCGAGCACTGGGACCCGGAGGACGAGCGGTTCTGGGAGGAGACCGGGAAGAGGATCGCCCGGCGGAATCTCTGGTTCTCCGTCTTGGCCGAGCACATCGGTTTCTCCGTCTGGACACTGTGGTCGGTCATGGTCCTGTTCATGGGACCGCAGTACGGTTTCTCTGCCGCGGACAAGTTCCTGCTTGTTTCGACGCCGACGTTGATCGGCGCGTTCATGCGGCCGCTGTACACCTTCGCGGTCGCGAGGTTCGGCGGCCGGAACTGGACGATCGTCAGCGCGATGCTGCTGCTGGCGCCGACGGTCCTCGCGGCGATCGTGATGGAGCCGGGTACCTCGCTCGGCACGTTCCTGCTGGTCGCCGCGCTCGGCGGGGTCGGCGGCGGGAACTTCGCGTCGTCGATGACCAACATCAACGCGTTCTACCCGGAGAAGCACAAGGGCTGGGCGCTCGGCCTCAACGCGGGCGGCGGGAACCTCGGGGTGGCGGCGATCCAGCTGATCGGCCTGCTGGTCATCGGCACCGTCGGCGCGACCGCGCCCCGGCTGGTGCTCGCGATCTACATCCCGCTGATCGTCCTCGCCGCGACGTGCGCGTACTTCTTCATGGACAACCTCGCCTCGATGAAGGGCGACACCAAGGCGATGCGCGAGGTCGTCAAGGATCCGCACACCTGGGTGATGTCGTTCCTCTACGTCGGCACGTTCGGTTCGTTCATCGGCTACAGCTTCGCCTTCGGCCTGGTGCTGCAGAACCAGTTCGGCCGGACCCCGTTGCAGGCGGCCGCGGTGACCTTCCTCGGCCCGCTGCTTGGTTCGTTCTCGCGGCCGACCGGCGGCTGGCTGGCCGACCGGATCGGCGGCGGCAAGATCACCTTCGTGACCTTCGTCGGGATGGCCGCGGCGACAGTGGTGCTGATCCTGGCCTCGACGTCGAACTCGCTGGCGTTGTTCACCGTCGCGTTCATCGTGCTGTTCGTGCTCACCGGCATCGGCAACGGCTCGACGTACAAGATGATCCCGGCGATCTTCCGCGCCAAGGCGAAGGTCGCGATCAGCGAAGGAGCGGACGAGACGCTGGAAATGCTCAAGGCCCGCAGGGTTTCCGGCGCGCTGATCGGGCTGGCGGGGGCGATCGGCGCGCTCGGCGGGTTGTTCATCAACCTGGCGTTCCGGCAGTCGTTCGCGGACACGAAGAGCGGGGTGCCGGCGTTCGTCGCCTTCCTGGTCTTCTACGGCTTGTGCTTCGCCGTCACCTGGGCGGTGTACCTGCGCAAACAGCAGACGGAGGTGGCGAGCACCCGAGGTCTGGCGCTCGCCGGAGCGGAGGTCTGATGCGGAATCTCGTCGTAGCGGGACACGGCATGGTCGCGCACCGGCTCGTGGAAGCGGTGCGCGCGGAGGACAAGACCGGCGAATGGCAGGTCGTGGTGCTCGCCGAGGAGGCGCGCCCCGCGTACGACCGCGTCGCCCTGACGTCCTATGTGGACACTTGGGATCCTGCTTCCCTTGCTTTGGAGGGTGCGGACTACGCGGACGATCCGCTGGTGGAACTGCGGCTCGGTGACGCGGTCGCCTCGGTGGACCGGGAGCGCAAGGTCGTCGTCACCGGGGCCGGGCATGAGCAGCCGTACGACACGCTCGTCCTCGCGACGGGTTCGCGGCCGTTCGTCCCGCCGGTGCCGGGGCACGATCTGCCGGGTTGTTACGTCTACCGGACGATCGAGGATCTCGACGCCATCCGGGAAGCCGCTCAGCGGCCCGGCCGCGGACGGCGTTCGGCGGTCGTCATCGGCGGCGGGCTCCTCGGCCTGGAAGCGGCGAAGGCGTTGCGGGACATGGGACTCTCGCCGCACGTCGTCGAGATGGCGCCACGCCTGATGCCGTTGCAGGTCGACGAGGGCGGCGGCGGTCTGCTCCGGCGGCTGATCACCGAACTCGACGTGACCGTCCACACGGGAACGTCGACCGACGCCATCGAGCCGGACGGCTCTCGCTACATCGCGAAACTGGGCAACGGCACCGAACTCGACGTCGACCTGGTCGTGTTCTCCGCCGGAATCCGGCCGCGCGACGACCTCGCCCGCTCCTCCGGGCTGGAAGTCGGCGCCCGGGGTGGCATCCTGGTCGACGGCACCTGTCGGACATCGGATCCGGCGGTGTACGCGATCGGCGAATGCGCGGCCGTGGACGGCAAGGTGTACGGCATCGTGGCGCCCGGATACGCGATGGCGGAGATCGTCGCGGCACGGCTGACCGGTGGCGAGGGCACGTTCCCCGAGCCGGACATGTCGACGAAGCTCAAGCTCATGGGTGTCGACGTCGCCAGTTTCGGTGACGCGCACGCGGCGACCGAGGGCGCGCTGGAGGTCGCGTTCAACGACGCCGTCGCCGGGACGTACAAGAAGCTCGTGATCTCTGACGACTCGAAGACGTTGCTCGGCGGGGTGCTGGTCGGCGACGCGAGCGAGTTCAACACGCTCCGGGCGATGGTCGGCAGGCCGCTGCCCGCCGAACCGGGCGCGATCCTCGCCCCGGCCGGTGGCGGGGCGGCGGTCGGCGTCGACGCGCTGCCCGACGCCGCGCAGATCTGTTCGTGCAACGCGGTTTCCAAGGGCGCGATCACGCACGCGATCACCGAAGAGGGCTGCGATTCGGTCGCCAAGATCAAGGGCTGCACGCGGGCGGGCACGGCGTGCGGATCCTGTGTCCCGCTGCTGGGCAAGCTGCTGACGGCTTGCGGTGTCGAGCAGTCGAAGGCGCTGTGCGAGCACTTCTCGCAGTCGCGCGCGGAGCTGTTCCAGATCCTGCAGGCCACCCGGATCAGCACCTTCAGCGAGATGATCGACCGCTACGGCAGCGGAACCGGCTGCGCGATCTGCAAACCGGCGATCGCGTCCATCCTGGCGACACTGGGCAACGGGCACATCCTCGCCGGTGAACAGGCGACCTTGCAGGACACCAACGACAAGTTCCTCGCGAACCTCCAGCGCAACGGGACCTACTCGGTGGTCCCGCGGATCCCCGGCGGCGAGGTCACCCCGGAGAAGCTCATGGTGATCGCGCAGGTGGCGATGGATTTCGGGCTGTACACCAAGATCACCGGCGGGCAGCGGATCGACCTGTTCGGCGCGACCGTCGACCAGCTCCCGTTGATCTGGCGGCGGCTCGTCGACGCCGGGTTCGAGTCCGGGCACGCGTACGGGAAGTCGTTGCGCACGGTCAAATCCTGTGTCGGTTCGACGTGGTGCCGCTACGGCGTGCAGGACAGCGTCGGGCTCGCGATCGAGCTGGAGCTGCGCTATCGCGGCCTGCGTTCGCCGCACAAGCTGAAGTCCGCGGTTTCGGGCTGCGCGCGGGAATGCGCCGAGGCGCGGAGCAAGGACTTCGGGATCATCGCCACCGACAAGGGCTGGAACCTTTACGTCGGCGGGAACGGCGGCGCGACGCCGCGCCACGCGGACCTGCTGGTGTCCGAAGTGGACACCGAGACGTTGATCCGCACGATCGACCGGTTCCTGATGTTCTACGTCCGCACGGCCGACCGGCTGCAGCGCACCGCGCCGTGGGTCGAGGAGATGGAGGGCGGTCTCGACCATCTGCGCGCGGTGATCGTCGACGACAAGCTCGGCATCTGCGAGGACCTCGACGCGGCGATGGCCAAGCACGTCGGCGACTACGCCGACGAATGGCGTGGTGTGCTGGAGGATCCGGAGAAACTGGCGAAGTTCAGCTCGTTCGTCAACGCGCCGGGCACGCCGGACCCGACGATCTCGTTCCGCACCGAACGCGACCAGAAGGTTCCCGTGCTGCTGGGCATCCCGGAGGTGAAACAGTGACGACCTCGATCGAGCGCACCTGGACCGCCGTCTGCGCGGCCGGTGCCGTCCCGGAATGGTCCGGCGTCGCCGCCCTGCTCGACGACGGCGTGCAGGTGGCGATCTTCCGCCTTCCCGGTGGCCGGTGGTACGCACTGTCCAATCTGGACCCGATCAGTGGCGCTGCCGTGCTTTCGCGCGGGATCGTCGGCGACGCGGGCGGCGTCCCCGTGGTGGCTTCGCCGGTGTACAAGGAACGGTTCGACCTGCGGACCGGCTCATGCCTTGACGCTGACGGGATTTCGGTCGCGGCATACGGCGTTCGGGTCACCGGGGGTGTGGTGGAGGTCGAGGCTTCACCGTGACGGAAGTGCTGCCCCTGGCGGGCTTCGTCATCGGGATCACGGCGGCGCGACGAGCTGACGAGCTCGGCGCGCTGTTCGTGCGTAAGGGCGCGACCGTGCGCTACGGTCCCGCGATCCGGATCGTGCCGCTCGCCGACGACACCGAACTCCGGGCGGCCACCCGGCGCCTGCTCGAAGACCGGGTCGACGCCGTCGTCGCGACGACCGGGATCGGCTTCCGCGGCTGGGTCGAGGCCGCCGAAGGCTGGGGGCTGGGGGAGGAGCTGCTGGACAGGCTGGGGAAGTCGTCGCTGCTCGCGCGTGGCCCGAAGGCCAAGGGCGCGATCCGCGCGGCCGGGCTTTCGGAGGACTACTCGCCCGCGTCGGAGAGTAACGCCGAGGTGCTGCGGCATCTTTTGGAGTCCGGTGTGGACGGTCAGCGGGTCGCGGTGCAACTGCACGGCGAGCCGCTCCCGTACTTTGTGGACAGTCTGCGCGCCGCGGGCGCGGAGGTGATCGAGGTGCCGGTGTACCGCTGGGTCGGCCCGGCCGATCCCGGACCGCTGGACCGGCTGCTGGACGCCGTTCTCGACGGTTCGGTGGACGCGCTGCCGTTCACCAGCGCGCCCGCCGCCGCGTCCCTGCTCGCGCTGGCGAGGCGGACCGGACGACTGCCGGGAGTCTTGCGGGCGCTGGAAAAGCGGGTCGTGGCGGCCTGCGTCGGGCCGATCACGGCGGCGCCGCTGGCCGCGCTCGGGATCCCGACGGTCCAGCCCGCGCGGTCGCGGATCGGGGCGCTGGCGCGGACGGTGTCCGAGGCGCTCGAAGCCCGATCGCCCCGGTTGACGGCGGGCGGGCGGAGCGTCGAGCTGCGCGGTCAGGCGGCGCTGGTCGACGGGCAGTGGTGCGACGTCGCGCCCGCGCCGATGGCCATGCTACGGGCACTGGCGGAATCCCCGGGCCGGGTGTTCTCCAGGCGGGAGCTGATCTCAGCGTTGCCCGACGGTGGCGAGGAGCACGCCGTCGAGACCGCCATCGGGCGCCTGCGGAGTTCTTTGGGCGCCCCGAAACTCGTCCAGACGGTGGTGAAGCGCGGCTACCGCCTGGCCGTCGACCCCTGACCTCCCGCGTTTCGTCCTCTGAATGCGGTCCTTGCGCGTGCAACTATCGCATCCAGAGGACGAAACGCGGGGAGTCAGGAGAAGCTGACGCGGTGGTCGGGGAACTCCCGGGCGGCGGCCACGCGGGCGGCCTCCTCGTCGGCCGCCTTCCGCGCGGCCGGGCGGAGCGCGTCGAACGGGGTCACGGTGAAGTCGAGCCGCTTCTTCCCGCTCGCCTTGGCCCGCCAGACGCCGGCGATCTCGCCGTCGGCCAGCAGCGCGCCGGGACTGCCGAGGATCTTCCAGACCTCCTTCTGCCTGGCCTTGTCCGGCACCACCACGGCACGGTCCCGCGCCTGGACGAACGGGTCCAGCGGTGGCAGCAGACGCACGACGTCCGGCTCCGGCGGGTTCTCCAGCAGCGCTACCCGGTCTTCCGGCAGGAACGCTTTCTTGCCGTCGACCCGGACCTCGGCCAGCCCGTCCGGCCACATCGCGTCGACCCCGGCGCGGGTCGTGCCGACGTAGGCGGCGGCGTCGCCGGGGGCGGCCGGTCCGTTGATCCGCAGGTAGCCCTCGATCACCCGCGCCGCCGCCTTGGCGTCCGGCGAGGTCTTCATGGGCTTTCGTTTTTCCAGTGGCGCCAACGTCGCCGGGGTCGCGCCCGCCTCCAGCCGGACCCCGGCGTGGATCGACGCGACCCGCATCAGCTGTTCGTAGATGTGCACGACTCCGCAGCCGCGGCAGGCGTACGAGAGGCCGTCGGGGATCAGTTTGGTCACCGCGCCGCTCACCGCGCCCTTGGTCTGCACGCCGGTGACGACCTCGCGGATCGCCTTCGCCGCGGTGAACAGCGCGTCCGTCGCGGAGATCCCCGCGGCCTCGACCTGCTTGCGCTGCCAGAGGATCCGGGCCATCGCGTCCTTCTCGTCGAGGGGCACGAGGGCGGCCCGGATCGCGTCCAGTTCCGCGCGGCGGTGGAAATGCGGGGCGCCGCGATGCGTCCACGCGAGCACGAAACGTTCGTCGTCCCAGATCCCGGGCGTGACGGCGCCGTCGATCCGGGCGGCGAGACCCAGCAGCGCGGTGTCCCGCACGGAATCCTGCAGCCCGAGGTCGAACACGGCGGCCGCGGCCGGATCCGTCTCCTCCCGGTGCAGTCCGTGAGCGGCGATCCGGTACGCGAGCACCTGCTCACGATCGACCTCGAGCACAGGTCCTCCTTAAAGCGAGTAGTCGAGCGTGTACGACATCGTCGGCTCGCCGAGGGCGCCCGTCGTGGTCCCAGTCCCGGTGATCCCGGCGAGTTCACCCGTTCCGGAGCCCGCGACGACCACGAAGGTCGACGCGAAGCCCTTCGCGTCGAAACCGCAGTCGTGCTTGATCACGAAGCTTCCCTTACGCCCGTCCACACTGCCCTCGAAACGCTCGAAGCCCGCGGCCGTCGTGCCTTCGCCGTCGTAGCCCTCACCCGCGTAGTACAGCAGGTAGTCGAGGACGGACTCGCCTTCGATCAACCCGTTGTAGCCGAACGTGGCGTGCGCGTGGGCCACCCGCGGCCCGCCGTCGGTGCCGCTGACGACGGCTTCTTCCCAGTTCTTCACGGCGAAAGTGTTCATGGGGTCACCCTGTCAGCGATACCTGTCAGGTTGTGTCAGGTTTTCGAGGATACTGATTTCATGCGCGCTAGCAGACTGCTGTCGGTCCTCCTCCTGCTGCAGAACCGCGGCCGGATGACGGCCGAGGAGCTGGCGGCCGAGCTGGAGGTGTCGGTCCGGACGGTCTACCGCGACGTCGAGGCGCTGTCCGCGGCCGGTGTCCCGGTGTACGCCGATCGCGGGCGCACGGGCGGATATCAGCTGGTCGACGGCTATCGAACCCGGCTGACCGGGCTGACCGAGGAAGAGGCGCAATCGCTTTCGCTGGCGGGTCTGCCGGGCGCGGCCTCCGAACTCGGGCTCGGCACGGTCCTCGCCGCCGCGCAGCTCAAACTGCACGCGGCCATGCCCGCGGAGCTGCGCGCGGGGGCGAGCAAGATCTCCGAGCGGTTCTATCTGGACGTCCCGGGCTGGCACCGCGGGATCGAGAGCCTGCCGCGGCTGTCCGAACTGGCCGACGCGGTCTGGCGCGGGCGGCGGATCAAGGTCCGGTACGAACGCTGGGGACAGCGGAAGGTCGAGCGCGTCCTCGATCCGCTGGGCCTGATCCTCAAGGCGGGGAACTGGTACCTCGCGGCGCGGTGCGACGGGACCGACCGGACGTACCGGGTCTCCCGGATCGAGGAGCTCGAAGATCTCGGCGAAACCTTCGAACGGCCGTGGGACTTCGACCTCGCGCGCTACTGGCAGGAGTGGTCCGAGCAGTTCGAGAAGCGGATGTACGCGCGGCTGGCGGTGGTCCGGCTGAACGGGTTCGCCCGGGTACTGCTTCCCTTCTACCTCGGGGCCGTCGGGGCGCGGGCGTTGCGGGAAACGGCCGCCGAGCCGGACGAGAACGACTGGCTGACGATGGAACTGCCGGTGGAACCGGGAGAATCGGCCGTCGGCGAACTGCTGCGCTTCGGCGGGAACCTCGAAGTGCTCGAACCGGCGGATCTGCGCGAGCGGCTGGCGGAGGAGATCGGGAAGATGGGCGCGCTTTATGGCTGACCTGGACGGCGTCACGATCGGCATCACCGCCGAGCGGCGGGCCGAAGACTTCATCGGCGCGCTCGAACGCCATGGCGCGACCGTGCTGCACGCGCCCACCATCCGCATCGTCCCGTTGCCCGACGACGCCGAACTCCGTGCGGCGACCGACGCCGTGCTGGCCGGACCGGTCGGCTTCACCGCCGTCACCACCGGCGCCGGGTTCCGCGGCTGGCTTTCGGCGGCCGAAGGCTGGGGGCTGCGCGAACCGCTGCTGGAACGGCTGGCGGCGTCGCGGATCTTCGTGCGCGGCCCGAAAGCGGCCGGCGCCGTACGCGGCGAGGGGCTGCGCGAGGAATTCTCCGCGCCCGAGGAGAGCAACGCGGAACTGTTCGAGGGACTGCGCGACGCCGGGGTCCGCGGGGAACGGGTCGCCGTCCAGCTGCACGGAACCCTGCTTCCCGAACTCACCGGAATGCTGCGGGACGCGGGCGCGGACGTCGTCCAGGCACAGCCGTACCGCTGGCTTTCGCCTGTCGACGTCGAACCTGTGCACGAGCTCGTCGAAAGTGTGATCGCCGGACGGGTGCGTGCCATGGCCTTCACTTCCGCGCCGGCGGCGGCGAATCTGCTGGCGCTGGCGGGACCACGTCGTGAAGAGCTTCTCGGCACTTTGCGAGGTCCGGTGCTGTGCGCGTGCGTCGGACCGGTGACGGCGGCGCCGCTGGAGGCCGCCGGCGTACCGACCGTCCAGCCCGATCGTCAGCGACTCGGCGCCTTGGTGAAACTTCTCGTCGCGGAACTGCGCATTCGGCCGTCTTGACGCGGTCAGCCCGCTTTGCCAATCTCGACGCATCGGACGCACGGGAGGGCGGCGGATGTCCGAGTCTCAATCGGTCACCTTCGTGCGCGCGATGTTGCGAAAGGGATCTTCGGTGCTGGGCGCCAGCCCGGCCGACGAAGCACCCGATCCCGACTCCGTTCCGGACTGGCGCTATCGCGAAGATTCAGCGGATTCGATGCTCATGCGCGCGATCCGCTATTCCGCGCTGGGCCCGATCTTCTACCGCGTCGCCGCGTTTCCCAAGGTGTACATAGGTTTCGCGGTCTCGAACGGGTCGGCGGGGATCGTCCCGGTGCTGAGCACGACGATCTTGGCGGTGCTGCTCAACGTCGTCGCGGTCTGGTGGGTGGTGCGGGGCCGCGGGATCCGGGCGAAGACGTCCGGGCGGCTGATGTACGCGGATCTCGCGGTGGGCGTGCTGCTCACGACGGTCGTGGCCGTGGCCGCGCCGACCGAGATCCAGCCGTTCGCCATCGACGTCGCGTGGACGTGGCTGGTCGGGACGGTGGCGTTGTGGACGCTGTCGTTCGGGCTGCCCGCCGCGCTCGTGTTGCTGATCGGGGCCTTCCCGTTCCGGGCGTTCCTGACCTGGATCGGCGGGCTCCCGCTCGATCATCCGCTCGCGGTGAGCCGGTCGGTGGGCTGCATGATCGCGCTCGTGGTGGCGATGGTGACCACGGCCGGGATCCTGATCCTGCTCGGCGTCGGGACCCGGTTCGCGCTGGGGATCGGGATGCGCCGGGGCCAGCGCGCCGAACGCCTGCGGACTCAACGGGTCATGCACGACTCGGTACTCCAGGCGCTGGAAGCGATGGGGCTGGAGGCGCCGGACGACGATTCCGCCGCCGCGGAACGGCTCGCGGAATTGCGCGCGGCGGCGCGGGCGCAAGCCGTCGAACTCCGTCGCGAACTGGTCGGCCCGGACGCGCCGTCGCCCCGTGGTCTCACGGCGGACCTCGCCGAAGTCGCCACCGAGATGGCGCGCGACGGTCTCCGCACCCAGCTCGTCGCGGCCGAGACCGAAGAGGACTACCGCCTCTCGCACGCTCGCCGGACCGCCATCCGCGACGCCGTCCGCGAAGCGCTCCGAAACACCGTGAAGCACGCTGGGACGAAACAGGTCGTGCTTCGCGTCGAAGAGAGCGACGGTGGCATCGCGGTCATCGCGCGGGATCAGGGGACGGGCTTCAGCATGCTGGAGCGGCCGCCGGGGTTCGGGATCAGCCAGTCGATCATGGCGCGGCTGGCGGAGGTCGGCGGGCGGGGGACGATCGATTCGCATCCGGGGCGGGGGACGCGGGTGACGCTCTGGGTGCCGCACTGAGGCTTCTTTGGTGCTTGGTGCGCCGAAGTACATGAAGGCCCCCTTGCTTGCGCCTGGCTCCGTGAAGGACCCCTTCATGTACTTGGGGCGCTGTGAAGGGCGAGTTTCCTCGGCTGAGCCGAGGGAAGGGGGCCTTCACGCGCGCCTGCTGTGGCGTGTGGGGTCACTGGGGTTCTTGCGGCGCTTGGGGTGTGACGAGGGTCCGTGAAGGTCGCCTTGAGGGACCCAGAGTCCGTGAAGGCCTCTTTCACTACCTTGAGGGTAGGTAAGGAGGCCTTCACGGACACGCGCGCCAGGAAAGGTCCTTTCCTGGCGTCGGCGAGGCGGCTTCGCGTCTGGTGGCGATGTCATGAGGGGACCCCTTAGGACGAAAAGTGTCTTGAGGGGACCCCTTCGGACACGCGGGTTCGAGGCAGGGACGGGCCGGGGCAGGGACACGCGCGGGGGCTGGGGCGGGCCGGGGCTGGGGCTGGGGCACGGACGGCAGGGACGGCAGGCCGGGGCCAGGGCGCGGACGGCAGGGACCGCAAGGGCGGCAGGTGTGTCATGAAAGGGGCTTTCAGGACAAAAAACGTCCTGAAAGCCCCTTTCATGACACAGCGAGCGCGAAGGAAGCTTCAGTCGTCGTCGGAGGCCGGAGCCTCGCCCGCCTCCGCCTGCCGCATCGCTTCCCGCCCCGCGGCCTCTTCGCTCATGCCCTGCCGCCAGTATCCGGTGAAGCAGATCGCCCGCTTGTCGATCCCGCGCTCCCGCACGAGGTGCCGACGCGCCAGTTTCACCATGTTCGCCTCGCCGGAGATCCACGCGTAGGCCGTCCCGCCCGGCAGTTCCGCCTTCCGGACGGCGTCCAAAACGGCCTCACCGATCGACTGAGAACCGCGCACCACCCAGTGCAGCTCCACGGTCCCCTGCGTTTCGAAGACCTGACGGTCCTCCCGGTCGCCGATCTCGACGTAGACGAGCGCCCGCGTTCCGGCGGGCAGCGCCTCGACGATCGCGCCGATCGCCGGGATCGCGGTCTCGTCGCCGATCAGCAGCTGCCAGTTCGTCCCCTCGGGCACGTCGTAGAGCCCGTGCGGCCCGAGGAAAGCGACCTTGTCACCCTCCGAAGCGCCCGAAGCCCACGCCGAGGCGGGGCCTTCGTCGCCGTGCAGCACGAAGTCGATGTCGACCTCCTGCACCGACGGCCGCAGCGCGCGCACGGTGTAGGTGCGCATAGGCGGGCGGACGTCGTCCGGCATCGCGAGGTAGGTCCGGTACCAGGAGTACACCTCGTCTCCGCTCAGTGGCGCGGGCAGCACGGGCTCCGACTGGCCGGGCTGCGGGAAGAACACCTTCAGGTACTGATCGGGCGCCTGGTCCACCAGCGACGCCCCGGAGAAGGTCACCCTGCTCATATGCGGGGTGAGCCGCCGAACGCCGGTCACCTTCGCCTCGATGTAACTCATTAGGCGAGGCTAACCTAAAAAAGTCCGCCAAGGCCAGCGTCGTCATCGGGATCACGCTGCCACCGGTATTTTCGCAGGTCGACGCGCTGGCCGTCGGGAACGACGCCCTCCTCGCGCAGTCGTTGCAGCTGCTCGTCGAGCAGATGCGGAGCCGGGGTCCCGTCGGCGCGCAGAATGCGGTGCCAGGGTAGATCGTGGCCGTCCTCGCTGAGGATCCGACCGATCAGCCGCGGTGACGGCGCTCCCGAAACCGACGCTATATCCCCATAAGTCGCGACCGAGCCGGCGGGCACGCTCGCGATGACCTCGCGCACCCGCTCGTGCAGTTCGTCATCCATGGGACCACTTTGCCGTGCCGCTGCGAGGTTGTGTCGGCGGGGCGTGGTTCCATCGTGGGCGTGAACGGGCGGCGAACAGCGGCAGGAACCGACGCGCGGCTGGTCCGCACGCCGGTCACCGGCACGCCGTCCTTCCAGTGGGACGCCGGCGCCCGCCGCCTGCTGGCCGCCCCGGACGGCTTCCGCCGGGTCCTCGGCGGCCCGGGAACGGGTAAGACGGCGTTGCTGGCGTCGGCGGCTTCGCGGCGCATCGCGGAGGGCGCGAACCCGGAGAGCGTGCTCATCCTGACCACCTCCCGCAAGGCCGCCGAGGTCCTGCGCGCCGACATCACCCATCGGCTCACCACGGATCCGGAAGAGGATCCGCTGCCGCGTACGATCCGCGAGCCGCTCGTGCGCACGGTGCATTCGTACGCGTACGCGCTGTTGCGCATGGAGGCGCAGGCCGACGAGCTGCCGCCGCCCCGGCTGCTGGCCGGGGCGGAGCAGGACGTCGTCGTCCGCGACCTGCTCGCCGGAGACCTGGAGGAGGGCGCGCTCGACTGGCCGGAGCAGCTGCGGCCCGCGCTGAACGTGCCCGGTTTCGCCGAGGAACTGCGAGACCTCCTCCTCCGCGCCGCCGAGCGCGGGCTCGGCCCGGAGGACCTGGTCGAACTCGGCAGGCGGCGTGATCGCGTCGAGTGGATCGCGGCGGGCCGGTTCTGGAGCCAGTACGAAGAGGTCACCCTGTTGCAGGGCGCGGGCGGCAACGCGCTCGGCGTCGCGAGCGCGCCCGCGCTGGACGCGGCGGAGCTCGTCACTTCGGCGCTGCTGGCGCTGGAGGACGACCCCGAACTGCGCGAACGCGAGCAGCGCCGGGTCCGGCACCTGTTCGTCGACGACGCGCAGCACCTCGACCCGTTGCAGACCCAGCTCATCCGGCTCATCGGGTACGCGGCCGACGAGTTCGTCGTCGCGGGCGACCCCGATCAGTCCGTGTTCTCCTTCCGTGGCGCGGATCCCCGGCTGTTCGCCGACGCGGACGAAGACGGCGATCGCACCGTACTGCTGACCACCGCGCACCGGCTCGCCCCGGTGATCCGCACGGCGGTCACGAAGCTCGGCTCCGTGCTGCCCGGCGCGTCGCCGCAGCGCAAGCTCGTCGACGCGCCGGACGCCGAGGGCGGCGCCGTCCGTGTCCGCCTGATGCCGACACCGGCCTCCGAAGCGAGCTGGATCGCCGATCAGCTCCGCCGCGCGCATCTCGTCGACGGCGTGCCGTGGTCGGAGATGGCGGTCCTCGTCCGCTCGCCCGCCCGTACTTTCCTTGTCCTGCAACGCGCTTTGCGAGCCGCCGGGGTACCGATCGGCTCGGCCACCGAGGAACTGCCGCTCGCGAAACAACCCGCCGTCCGGCCGCTGCTGGCGATGCTGCGGCTCGCCGCCGATCCGGAACTGCTGGACGTCGACCTCGCCGAAATGCTGCTGTCTTCGCCGCTGGGCGGCGCGGATCCGCTCGCCCTGCGAAGGCTGCGTCGCGGTCTGCGTCGGCTGGAACTCGCCGGCGGCGGACAGCGCTCCAGCGATGAGCTGCTGGTGGAAGCCTTGCGTACCAACGATGTGCTCACCGGCCTCGCCGAGGCCGAGTCGCAGCCGATGCGCCGGATCGGCGGTCTGCTGCACGCGGCGCACCAGGCCGTCGTGCGCGGCGAAGGCGTCGAGCAGGTGCTGTGGGAAATGTGGCAGGCCAGCGGACTTGAGCAGCGTTTCCTGCGGCTGGTCGATCGCGGTGGTTCCCTGGGTTCGCAGGCGGATCGGGACCTCGACGCGATCGTCGCGCTGTTCGACGCGGCCGGTCGCTATGTCGACAGGTTACCGAGAGCGAGTGTCGCCTCGTTCGCGGATTACCTGTCCTCGCAGAACATCGCCGGTGACACGCTGGCGCCCGCGGCCTTGAAGAGCGACGGTGTCTCGCTGCTCACCGCGCACGCGTCCGCCGGCCGCGAGTGGACCGTCGTGTCGATCGCCGGCGTCCAGGAGGGCAGCTGGCCGGATCTGCGGCTGCGCGGTTCCGTGCTCGGCGTGGAACGGCTGGTCGACCTCATGTCCGGCGTCGACGACGAAAAGGTGTCCGCCACCGCGCCGATCCTCGCCGAGGAGCGGCGGCTGTTCTACCTCGCGGCGAGCCGGGCGCGGAAGATCCTGCTGGTCAGCGCGGTCGCGGGGGAGGACGAGCAGCCCTCGCGGTTCATCGACGACCTGGAGGAGAACGGCGCGGACGACGGCGGCCTCGACTCGCGGATGAAACCGGCGGGCCGGTCGCTGGTACTCGCCGAACTCGTCGGCGAACTGCGCGAGGTGGTCTGCGACGAGTCGAGCGACCCCGAAAGACGGCAGCGGGCGGCGCGGCAGCTCGCGAAACTGGCCGCCGCCGGTGTCCCGGGCGCGCATCCGGGCACCTGGTACGGCCTGCTGGAGCCCTCCACCGGCGAACCCGTGCACGGGCCGGGCGACCTGATCCGGATTTCACCGTCCACAGTGGAAGTTCTGGTCAAATGCCCCCTGCGGTGGCTGATCGAACGCCACGGCGGCAGTGACCCGGCGCAGCTCGCGGCCGTCACCGGCACCCTGGTGCACGGGCTCGCGCAGGCCGTCGCGGGCGGCAGCAGCGACGAGCAGATCCGCGCCGCCCTCGACGAGGCGTGGGTGCGGGTCGACGCGGGGGCGCCGTGGTTTTCCCGGCGCGAGCGGTCGCGGGTAGAGCAGATGCTGCGGAACTTCATCTCCTGGCTGGAATCCAGCCGCAAGGAGCTGATCGAGGCCGGGGTCGAGCAGGACATCGAGGTCGAGCTGCCCGTCGGGGATGACGACGTCCGGGTGCTCCTGCGCGGCCGGGTCGACCGCGTCGAGATGGACAAGGACGGCCGACCGGTCGTCATCGACATCAAGACCGGCAAGGTCCCGATCTCCGCCAACGACGCCGAACAGCATCCGCAGCTGGCCGCGTATCAGCTCGCCGTGCTGCTCGGTGCCGTGGAGGGCGGTTCGAAACCCGGTGGCGCGCGGCTGGTCTACGTCGCGAAATCCAACAACAAGACCGGATCGACCCAGCGTGAGCAGGCCCCGCTTGACGAGGACGGCGGCAAGCAATGGCTCGAACTGGTGCGTTCGGCGGCCGGATCCGCCGCGGGCCCGGAGTACGGGGTCACCGAGAACCCGGACTGTGATCGTTGCCCGGCGAGAGGTTGCTGTCCGCTGCGGCCCGAGGGCAGGCAGGTGACCGGCCCTTGATCTCCGAACTCCAGCGCCGTCAGGTCGAGCCGGGCGAGATCGCCCGCGCGCTCGGCCTGCACAGCCCGACCGACGAGCAGGCCGAGGTGATCGCCGCGCCGATCGAACCGTCGCTGGTCGTCGCCGGCGCGGGTGCGGGCAAGACCGAGACGATGGCCGCGCGGGTGGTGTGGCTGGTGGCCAACAGTGTCGTTCCGCCGGAACGCGTGCTCGGCCTGACCTTCACCCGCAAGGCGGCCCGCCAGCTCGCCGAACGCGTCCGCACCCGGCTGCGCCGCCTCGTCGGATCGGGGCTGCTCGACAAGATCGACCCGACCGGCGACCTCCGAATGACAGTGACAGCAGGGGAGCCGACGGTGCTCACCTATCACGCGTACGCCGGACGGTTGCTGTCCGAACACGGGTTGCGGCTGCCGGTCCAGCCCGGCGTCCGGCTGCTTTCGGAGACGTCTTCGTGGCAGTTCTCGCATCGTGTGGTGTCCACTTGGGACAACGATCTCGACACCGATCGGGTGCCCTCCACGGTGACGGCGCAGTTGCTCGCGCTGGCCGGGGAACTCGGCGAGCATCTGGTCGAGACCGAACGGCTGGCGCAGTACACGTCGTGGCTGTGCGACGTCATCGAGAAGGCGCCGCGGGCCAAGGGGCAGCGCGCGGCATTGCCGCAGAAGCTGGCCGAAGTCATGACGGCGCAACGGTTCCGGCTCGCGCTCTTGCCGCTGGTCGAGGCGTATCACACCCGGAAAAGGGCCGAAGGCGCGCTCGACTTCGCCGATCAGATGTCGCTGGCCGCGCAGCTCGCCAGCAGCTATCCGGCAGTGGTCGCGGGGGAACGCGAACGGTACGGCGCCGTCCTGCTCGACGAATACCAGGACACCGGGCACGCCCAGCGGATCCTGCTGCGGTCGTTGTTCGGCGGCGTCGAACATCCGCCGATGCCGGTGACGGCGGTGGGCGACCCGGCGCAGGCCATCTACGGCTGGCGCGGGGCGAGCGCGGCGAACCTGCCCCGGTTCACCACGGACTTCCCCCGGGACAACGGCGAACGGCTCGTCCCGGCCCTGGATTTCGGCCTGCTGACCAGCTTCCGTAACCCGCCGGAGGTGCTCGAACTCGCGAACGCGATCTCGGAACCACTGCGGGAGCGCGGTCTCGGCGTCGCCCGGCTGCGCGCGCTGGAAGGCGCGGGATCGGCCGACATCGCCGCCGCGCTGCTGCCGGACGTCCGCGCCGAACGCGAATGGGTGGCCGACGCGGTGGCGAAACGCTGGTTCGAAACCGTGGAGGAGACCGGAAAACCGCCGACGGCCGCGGTCTTGGTGCGCCGTCGCGCCGACATGGCGCCGATCGCGGCCGAGATGCGGGCGCGCGGGCTGCCGGTGGAAGTCGTCGGACTCGGTGGCCTCCTCGACGAACCCGAGGTCGCGGACCTGGTCAGCACGTTGCGGGTGCTCGCCGATCCGCTCGCGGGCAGCGCGGCCGCCCGGCTGCTGACCGGGGCACGCTGGCGGATCGCGGCGGCCGACCTCGCGGCGTTGTGGCGCCGCGCGGGCGAACTCTCGTCACCGGTTCCACCGTCGGGAAAGTCCGATGTGGACGAACCGGTGCTGGTGATCGAGCGGGTCGAACAGGCGGGCCTCGCCGACGCGATCGACGATCCCGGGACGCCGGATCGGTATTCACCCGAGGGGTTCCGGCGGATCCAGCGGGTCGGCTGGGAGCTTTCCGCGTTGCGACGGCGGCTGGATCAGTCGCTGCCGGAACTGGTCGCCGACGTGGAGCGCACCATGCTGCTCGACGTCGAATCGCTGGCCCGCCCCGGGCCCGCCGGGCGAGCGCACCTGGACGCTTTCGCCGACGTCGTCACGGATTTCGCCGAGACCTCGCCGACGGCCACCCTTTTGTCCTTTGTGGACTATCTGAACACGGCCGCGCACGCCGAGGACGGGCTCACCCCCGGCGAGGTGGAGGTCGTCCCGGACCGGGTCCAGGTGCTGACCGTGCACTCGGCCAAGGGGCTGGAGTGGCGCATCGTCGCGATTCCGCACCTGGTCAAGGAGGTCTTCCCGGGGCGGCGGCGGTCTTCGTCGTGGCTGCGGACGTCGACCTCACTGCCTGCCGCGCTGCGCGGGGACTCGGAGGACCTGCCGGAGCTGCGGGTCGCCGAAGGTTACGACCGCAAGGAAGTCCAGGAAGCGCTGGAGCTGCACGAAGAGGGCTTCGTCGCGCGGGAGGCGGACGAGGAACGGCGGCTCTGTTACGTCGCGCTGACCCGCTCCGAGCACACGATGCTGATCTCCGGCCATTGGTGGAACGAGAGCAGCGCGCGGCCGAAGGGGCCGTCGGAGTTCCTCCTCGAAATCGGTGAGGTGATGCGGGAGAACTCGGTCGGCCGGATCGAGCACTGGGCCGACGAGCCCGAGGCCGACGGGGAGAACCCGCTGGTCGCGGACTCTCGCCGGTTGCGGTGGCCGGTCGATCCGCTGTGGCCGCGGCGCGAGGGCGTCACCAACGGGGTCGACATGGTCCTCGGTGCGATGGAAAACACCGCAGACGCCGAAGACACCGAGGAAGTGGACGATCCGGACGGCTGGATCTCCGACACCAAGGTGCTGCTGGAGGAGCGCGCGCGGGCGCGGGACAGGGTGCAGCAGGTCGTGCTGCCGCCGCATCTTTCGGTGAGTCAGCTGGTCGAGCTGTCGGCCGACCCGGCCGCACTGGCCAAACGACTGCGGCGGCCGCTTCCCGTGCGCCCCAACACTTACGCGCGGCGGGGAACGGCGTTCCACGGCTGGCTGGAGCAGCGGTTCGGCGGTGAACAACTGCTGGAGATCGACGATCTGCCGGGGGCGGCCGACGTCGACGAGGCGCCGGATTCGGAGCTGGAGGCGTTGCAGACGGCGTTCGAGAAGAGCGAGTGGGCGCACCGGGTGCCGCACGCCGTCGAGGTCCCGTTCTCGGCCGACGTCGTGGGCGTGACGCTGCGCGGGCGGATGGACGCCGTGTTCGCCGATCCCGACGGCGGCTGGACCGTCGTCGACTGGAAGACCGGCTCCGTCCCGGAGAAGGACCGGCTGGAGTCCCTCTCCGTGCAGCTGGCGGCGTACCGGCTGGCGTGGGCGGCGCTGAAGAACATCCCCGTGGAGAAGGTGCGGGCGGCGTTCCACTACGTGAAACACGACAAGACCGTCCGTCCGGCGGATCTGCTGGACGCCGAAGGCCTGCGGAACCTTCTGCGGAGCGTCCCGGCGATCTAGCGTTTCGTCCTCTGAATGCGGTCCATGCGCGTGCAACTACCGCATCCAGAGGACGAAACGCGTGAGGTCTAGGCGCGGTCGCGAACCTTGAGAGCCCAGGTCACCAGCGGGATCTGCAGGGGGACGCGGGCCCAGAAAGCCGCCCGCCAGTGCTTCGGGGCCTTCCGGCGATCGGCGTCGACGGCCATCTTCACGTTCCCCGGCAGGACCACGACGAACAGCAGCGCTGCCGCGAGCCCGCCGAGACGTCGCGTCTTGGGCGCGGCGACCGCGGCGGCCACGCCCAGCTCGGCCACACCGGAGCCGTAGGTCCACGCCCTCGCGGAGCCGGGGAGCTGCTTCGGGATGATCGCGTCGAAGGGCTTCGGCTGGACGAAGTGCAGGACGCCGGCCGCTCCGAGCAGGCCGGCGAGGAAATAGGCGGGCCGCTGAGACGGCTTGGAATCCGAAGACATGCCCTGAGCTTCGCATACCGCGCTGAACGTAAGCTTCTTCGGCTATCCTCCCGACCGTGAGTGACGCGGACCAGGCCGGAGCCTGCCGATGAAGGTTCTGAGCCGTTTCCCGGTCAGGCTGAGCGACCGCCCGGACCATGAACTCGTCGGCGTGATCCGGATGCCGGAACTGACGGTCAGCCCGCTGCGGTCGATCCTCAAGCGGATCATCGGCGCGATGCTCGCCCTGCTAGCGACCGTCCTGATCGTCTACCTCGACCGGGACGGCTACCGCGACGCCAACGGCGACGGCCTGACTTTCCTCGACAGCCTCTATTACGCGACCGTGTCGCTGTCGACCACGGGGTACGGTGACATCGCGCCCGCGACGCCGTCCGCGCGTCTGGTGAACGTCCTGGTGATCACCCCACTGCGGGTGCTCTTCCTCATCGTCCTGGTCGGTACCACACTCGAAGTGCTCACCGAGCGCTCCCGCCAGGCTTTCAAGATCCAAAAGTGGAGGACGAAGGTGCGTGACCACACGGTCGTCGTCGGATTCGGCACGAAGGGCCGGTCGGCGGTCAACGCGCTGCTCGGGGACGAGAACGTCGAACCCGACCACATCGTCGTCGTCGACACCGACCAGCAGGCCCTCGAAGCGGCCACGTCACTCGGCCTGGTGACCGTGCACGGCTCGGCCACCCGCGCCGACGTGCTGCGCGTCGCCGGTGTCCAGCGGGCACGCGCCGTCGTCGTCGCCCCGAACCGGGACGACACCGCGGTGCTGGTCACGCTGACCGCGCGTGAGCTGGCGCCGAAGTCGCACATCGTGGCTTCGGTGCGGGAGGCGGAGAACGTCCACCTGCTCAAGCAGTCGGGCGCGAACCAGGTCGTGGTGTCGAGCGAGACCGCCGGGCGCCTGCTCGGCATGGCGACGTCGACGCCGCTGGTGGTCGACATGGTCGAGGACCTGCTGACCCCCGAGTCCGGCCTCGCGATCGCCGAGCGTCCGGTGGAACCGTCCGAAGAGGGCGGTTCGCCGCGGCACCTGCCGGACATCGTGCTGGGCGTCGTTCGCGATGGCGTTCTGTACCGCGTGGACGCTCCGCAGGCGGACGCGATCGAGCCGGGGGACAAGCTGCTGTACATCCGGAAGGTGACCGCCGCGGAGACGATCGAGCGGTAGCAAGGGACCTTTGGTATCGCGCTCCCCGGACGGTGAGGGCTCGCTGTGTTTTGCCGCGAGGTTCTGGGAGCATGGCGAACGTGCGCAAGCGATCGGACCCCGCCAGAGGGCTCACCCCGGGGTGGAACTCCCTGGCCGTGGCGGCCGGTGCCGGCCTGCTGGTGATCTTCCTGGCCTGGTTCGCCGGGCCGGGGCTGTTCGGTATCTCGAACGAGACCCAGGGGACGACCGTGCGGGCCGAGGTGGTCGAGCCCGCGCCCTGCACGGGCGGCGGGCCCAGCGAGAAAGTCAAGTTCGAATTCGGCGGCAAGCCGGTCGAGGGGTCGCTCAACGGCTGCGGGCACGGCAAGGGCGAACGCGTCGACGTCGTCGTCCCCGACGGTGCTTCGGGCGACGGGGTCGCGGTGCACGCTGTCGACACGACGGCGGGCGCCAGCGACGCGCGGCGGCCGCTGGGGCTGGCCCTGCTGGTGTTCAGCTGCTTCGCGGGCGGGATGTACGTCTTCCTGGTGCTGCGCGGGCCGCGCGTCCCGGCGACGGCCTGATCCGCGCCTGGTGAGTGGTCAGGACGGTGGGAACCGTCCGTCTCCGGGGTATCGACACCGCTGAGTTCCGTGTGCTTGGCGGGACGACACGCGTGACCAGGCGGACGACACGTGTGATCAGGCGGACGACACGCGGCGGACCCGCCGTGCATAAGTACATGAAGGCCCCCTTCCTTGCGC
>NZ_JBHXJK010000134.1:0-22165 GCF_042723255.1 Amycolatopsis thailandensis | reverse complement strand
TCCCGAAAGTGGCTTTCACGACACCTGGACTCGGCAGGGGCGCGAGCCATCGATCACCCGCACCTTTGCCTTACGGGTCAAGAGAACTCACGAGGTGATGCGTTCCCGCAGGGCGGCGAGCGCCTTGTCGGCGTGCACGTCGAACTTCAGTTCGCTCTTGATCACCGCGAGGACCTTGCGATCGGTGTCGATCACGAAGGTGTGCCGCTTGGCGTGCAGCGGGCTGAACCGGCGCCAGACGCCGAACTGCTTCGCGACAGCACCGTCCACATCGGACAACAGCGGGTAGTCGAAGCCGTGCAAGGTGGAGAATTCACGCTGTTTGGTGACGCCGTCCGGGCTGATCCCGACGCGGTGGGCGCCGACTTCGCCGAATTCCGCGGCCAGATCGCGGAAGTGGCAGCTTTCGGCGGTGCAGCCACCGGTCATCGCGGCGGGATAGAAGAACAGCACGACCGGGCCGGTGGACAGGAAGTCCGACAGTGTGCGGTCCTGGCCGGTGTCGTCGGGCAGGGTGAAGTCCGGGGCGAGGTCTCCTTGGTCCATGCCCGGCATTCGGAGCCCGCGCCGGACCGGATTGGTCAGCGGGTGCAGCGCCAGAAGACCGTCGCGCTGTACGGGAAAAGGATCTTGTCGTACTCCTCGCAGTCCGTGAAGCCGGCCCAGGTGGCCTGGTTCCTGGCGTCATGCCGGGCGTAAATGAGCTCGAGGCCGAAGTCGCTCGACCCGTAGCCGACGAACTTCCTGGTCTCTTGCGTGGTCGCCGAAGCGGGGGTGGCGATCGTGCCGAGGACGGCGGCCGCGCCGAGCAGCGTGAGCAGTGTTTTTCTCATGCCGACCACGCTAGGGCGGGAGCTGTGCGCGCTTCGCCCGCTGGACGGGCGAAAAACGGATATCGTCGAGGTATGTCTTCTCGCAAGGTGGGCACTCAGCGTGCTTTCGACGCCGCCGCCGCCGATTTCACCGCACTGGGGCGTCATCTGTGGGAGCCGATCGGCGCGGCCACGGTGGCGGCGGCCGGGATCGGTGCGGGCTCGCGGGTCCTCGACGCCTGCTGCGGCACCGGGGCGTCGGCGATTCCGGCGGCACACGCGGTCGGGGCCGGTGGCCTGGTGGACGCGATCGACCTTTCCGGTCCGATGATCGGCGAATTGCGCCGGCTTTCGGCGGATTTGCCGCAGTTGCGCGCGCACGAAGCCGACGCGACGGCGTGGGGCACCGACGGTTACGACGCCGTCTTGTCCGCGCTCGGCATCTTCTTCTTCCCGGACATGACGGACGGAACCGAGCGGCTGATCAGCCGGGTCCGTCCCGGTGGGCGGGCCGTGTTCACCATCTGGCGTGGCGGCGCCATGGTGACGGCGGGCCGCCACGCCGGGCGGGCGATGGCCGCGGTGACCGATTCCGGACCGCCACCGGAGCGGCAGCCCGGCCTGATCGACCGGATCAACCAGGCCGGCACCTACGCCGAGTGGCTTTCCGGCCGGGGTCTGTCCGATGTGGACGTCGTGGTCAACGAGCTGCGGTTGCCGATGACGCCCGAAGTGGCGTGGCTGATCGTCATCGGTTCCGGCTTCCGGGGCATCGTCGACGGTCTCGAACCCGATGTCGTCGAGCGGGTACGCGAGCGCTACCTCGAGTCGTTGCGCGAAGAGGGCGTCACCGAGCTCGACGCGACCACCCTGGTGGGCTCCGGCACCGTCCGCTGACTGTCCGGCGCGCCGGATCCGCTCCGCCGAACGGGTCGGGCATGCTGTGCCCCGCACACGAAAGTCGGGGAGGAACGGCATGACCGAGGTACCGGAATCCGTTGTTCCGGAACGGGTGGACAGCCCGGTCCGGCAGGCGGCGCCGTCGAGCAAGGTCGGCCGGTGGCTGATGGAGCATCGTGTCCAGCCGGTGGGGCCGGAGAGCCACGAGGAGCACACCACGCCGCAGTCGTGGTGGAAGGTCATGTGCCTCACCGGCGTGGACTACTTCTCCACGTTGTCGTATCTGCCCGGCATCGCGGCGTTGGCCGCGGGCGCGCTCTCGCCGCTGGCGACGTTGCTGATCGTCGCGCTCACCCTGCTCGGCATGCTGCCGATGTACCGGCGAGTGGCGAGGGAGAGCCCGCACGGCCAGGGGTCGGTCGCGATGCTCGAAAACCTGCTGCCGTTCTGGCGCGGCAAGCTCTTCGTGCTGGTGCTGCTCGGCTTCGTGGCGACGTCGTGGATCATCACCATCACCCTGTCCTCGGCCGACGCCACGGTGCACGCGCTGGAGAACCCGCACGTGCCGTCCTTCCTGCACGGCCACGCGGTGCTGATCACGGTGATCCTGCTGCTGATCCTCGGCGGGGTGTTCCTGCTCGGGTTCAGTGAGGCGGTCGGGGTCGCGATCCCGCTGGTGGCGGTGTTCCTGCTGCTGAACGCCGTGGTCGTGGTCGCCGGGATCGGCGAGGTGATCACCGAGCCCGCCGCGCTCGACCGCTGGACCGATGCGCTCACCTCCGGAGGGGGCGGATTCGGCGGCGTCGTCGGTCCGGCGGTTCTGGCGTTTCCGTTGCTGGTGCTCGGATTGTCCGGTTTCGAGACCGGGGTGAGCATGATGCCGCTCGTCGCGGCCAAGGGCGAGAACGCCGAGCGGAAACTGGCGAACCGGATCCGCAACACCCGCAAGCTGCTCACCGTCGCCGCGCTCATCATGTCCGTGTACCTGATCGCGACCAGTTTCGTCACCACGGTCCTGATCCCGGCGGATCAGTTCGAACCGGGCGGTGAGGCCAACGGCCGGGCGCTGGCGTACCTCGCGCACGAACTGCTCGGCGAATGGGTCGGCACCGCGTACGACATCAGCAGCATCCTGATCCTGTGGTTCGCCGGGGCGTCGGCGATGGCCGGGCTGATCAACATCGTGCCGCGATATCTGCCCGCGTACGGGATGGCCCCGGACTGGGCCCGCGCCGTGCGGCCGGTGGTGCTCGTGTACACCGCGATCTGCGTTCTGGTGACGGTCATCTTCAACGCCGACGTCAACGCCCAGGCCGGGGCGTACGCCACCGGGATCCTCGCGATGATGGTGTCCGCGTCGGTCGCCGTCGCCATCTCCGCGGCGAAAAAGCGTCAGCGCAAGGCGGCGATCGCGTTCGCCGTGCTGACCCTGATCCTGATCTACGCCTTGGTGGAGAACGTCATCGAAAAGCCCGACGGGCTCACCATTTCCGCGTTCTTCATTCTCGGGATCATCGTCGTCTCGCTGATTTCGCGGGTCAGCCGCACCACGGAACTGCGGGTGGAGCACATCGAGTTCGACGAACCCGCCCGCCGGTTCCTCACCGATTCGATCGCTCACGACGGCGCGCTGACCATCATCGCGAACCGGCGCCAGGCCGGGGACGCCGACGAGTACCGGGGGAAGGAAGCCGAACAACGCGGAATGAACCCGGTGCCGGGTGCCGCCGACGTCCTGTTCCTCGAAATCGACGTCATCGACCCGTCCGGGTTCAGTGACGTGCTGAAGGTCCGGGGCGTCGAGGTCGAGGGCTTCCGCGTCCTGCGCGTGGAAAGCCCGGCGGCGCCGAACGCGATCGCGGCGATCCTGCTCTCGTTGCGCGACACCACCGGCGTGCGCCCGCAGTGTCATTTCGAATGGAGCGAGGGCAATCCGCTCGGGCATCTGTTCCGCTACCTGATCCTCGGGCGCGGGGACACCGCTCCGGTGGTCCGGGAGATCATCCGCACCAGTGAGCGGGACCCGGCGCGGCGGCCGGGCATCCACGTCGGCTGACGACACGCATCCAGAGGACGAAACGCGGGGAGTTCGGTGTACAGTCGTTCACTCAAACCGGGTGAACGGCGGGTACTGGTGCGATCAGACAACGACTCCTCTGTCCGGGGCCGCGGGCAAGGGCCGTTCGGCTCGTGGCTGCTCGGCCCGCTCGATCAGGACACGGCCGTGCTGCGGCGTCGCGTCCAGGGACTGCTCACCGGGACGCTGATCGCGACCAACGTCATCGGCGCGCTGGTCGTGGTCGGGCTGGCGGCCCTGCTCATGCCCGCGCCCGGTATGTCCGGCGAGCTCGTCCGGGTCACCGCGATCGCGGTCCCCGTCTACGTGGTCTCCGCCGTCGTCGTGGGCGCGCTGTGGGGCACCCGCGGCGCGCTGCGGACGTTGCGCTGGGCGGCCGAGGGCCGGAAGCCGACCGACGACGAACGCGCCGCCAGCCTGCGGGTGCCGTTGCGCCTGACGCTGGTTCAGGCGGTGCTGTGGGGCGTCGCGACCGTGGTGTTCGGCGCGCTCGCCGCATTGGTGCAGCCGAAGGTCGTGCTGACCGAACTGCTCGTCGTCGCGTTCGCCGGAGTGGTCGTCTGCGCGATCGCCTACCTCGCGGGCGAGTTCATCCTGCGGCCGTACGCGGCCTTGGCCTTGGCGGGCACTTCGCCGGCGCGGCCGCTCAGCGGCGGGGTCAACCTGCGGATGCTGCTGTTCTGGTGCCTCGGCACCGGGGTGCCGGTGGCCGGGCTGGTGGTCACCGCGATCCTGGCGTGGGTGCGCGGCGACGTGTCGACCACGAAGCTCGCCGTCTCCGTGATCGTGCTGGGCCTGGTGGTGCTGTGCTTCGGCCTGCTGGTGACCGTGTTCACCGCCCGCGCCGTGGTGAACCCGATCCGGTCGGTGCAGCACGCGCTGGGCCGGGTGCGGGCCGGTGACTTCACCGTGGAGATCCCGGTCTACGACGGGACCGAACTCGGCCTGCTGCAAGCGGGCTTCAACGGGATGGCCGTCGGTCTCGCCGAACGCGAACGTTTGCGGGACCTGTTCGGCAGGCACGTCGGCGAGGACGTCGCGACCGAGGCGATGCGTACCACCGCCGAACTCGGCGGCACCGTGCGGACGGTGTCGGTGCTGTTCGTGGATCTGATCGGCTCGACGGCGCTGGCCGCGAGCCGCCCGCCCGAGGAGGTCGTCGGGCTGCTCAACCGGTTCTTCGCGGTGGTGGTCGACGAGGTCGACCGCAACCACGGGCTGGTCAACAAGTTCGTCGGCGACGCCGCGCTCACGATCTTCGGCGCGCCGGTGCGCCTGGAGGAGCACGCGGCCCTCGCGTTGTCCGCGGGCCGCGCGATCGCCCGCAGGCTGGCGGCGGAGGTGCCGGAATGCCCGGCGGGGATCGGCGTGGCGACCGGCGAGGTGGTCGCCGGGAACGTCGGCGACCCAAGGCGGTTCGAGTACACGGTGATCGGCGACCCGGTCAACGAAGCCGCCCGGCTGACCGAACTGGCGAAGAACGTCGAAGCGCGGCTGCTCGCTTCGTGGACGGCGATCGAGTCGGCGGGCGAGGCCGAAGCCGGACACTGGAAGGCGACCGAGGACGTCACCTTGCGAGGCCGTTCCCGGCCCACCACACTCGCGACCCCGAGGGCTGAACCGGTGCCGGATTCACAGCCTTTGTGAAGGAACCGTGAATCTTGCGCGGTGGGCCCGCCCCCGCTGTCCGCGAACCCGGTGTTTCCTGGCCCGCGAGCGCGCCCCGGAGCTGTGAACGATCACAGCGGTTTCCTCGCGCCCGGTGAGGGCGTTGTCCCCGGAGCCGGTGCGGCGCACGGTTGATCTCCCCATCCCCGTGTCAAAGGAGACATCTGTGAAGAGCCTTTCGAGGGCCGTACTGGCCACCGGAGCCGCCGTCTTCGCGCTGAGCATGCTGCCCGCCACCGCCCTCGCGCAGCCCGGCGACGCCGGGGACCGCCCCACCGGCCTGATCAAGACCCAGACCCACACCCAGGTCCGCGAGATCGCGCCGGTCGCGGGCAACGCGCTCACGGTCGCTTCGACGCTCGCTTCCAAGCAGCTGAACTACACCCAGCAGGTGCAGCAGCAGAACCAGTGGTGCTGGGCCGCGGACGGTTCGAGCATCGAGCGTTCACAGGGCGGCACCGCCACCCAGGCCCAGTTCTGCGCCGCGGGCAAGGGCACGTCGGCCGGGTACTGCCCGAACCAGGCGGCCCAGATCCCCGAAATCGTCCGCGGTTTCCGCGGCACCGGTTTCTCCGCGCAGGACGCGGGCGGGCCGATCAGCTTCAACTCGGTCGTCAGCCAGGTCGACGCCGGGATCCTGAACCTGACGGGGATCTACTGGACCTCCGGTGGTGGCCACGCCGAGGTGATCTACGGCTACGACTCGGCGAACCAGTCGATCATGGTCGGTGACCCGTGGCCGACGTACCAGCGCTACCAGACCTGGAACTACAACCAGTACCGCAGCAACGGCCAGTTCCGCTGGAACGACACCATCGTCAACATCCGGAAGGGCTGAGACGCGGTCATGAACACGATCTGCCGGAAGTTCTCCGGTTGTCTCGCGGTGGCCGTCGCGACGCTGCTGCCCGCCACTCTGCCCGCATCGGCGAGCGAGAACGTCGTCGCGCCCTCGGCCGGCGATCTCGCGGCCGCCGTGAGTGTCGCGGCGCAGCCGGACGCGATCGGACTCGCGAGATCGAACTTCCGGCAGGTCGACCACATCGAACCGCGACGGATCACGATGGGGGAGAAGGGGTTCCCGGTCTACACCCTCAATCCCGACTTCGTCAGGGGCGTCGCGGGCGCGCCGGCGGGCATGCTGAGATCCGTCGCCGTGACGGCCACCGCGGATTCCGGTCAGAAGGCCACTCTCCAGGCGATGCCGGAAGGCCCGGGGAAGTGGGTCGCGGCGAGCGTGTTCTCCGGGAACGACGAAGAGACTCTGAGCGGGCGGATCCGGCCGGATTCGGTGCTGCTCAACGAACCCCAGATCAACGGCTGGTACGAGCTGCGTCCCGACGGCGTGGTGCTGCTGCAGGCGAGCCTGCCGCAGTCGCCGGTGGGGAAGCTCGTCCCGCTTTCCGAGTACCAGCGGAACGTCCACGGCCGCTACGCCGACAAGATGCCGGGATCGGACTATCAGCGCGACGGCGGGATCGGCTTCGCGCAGGCCGCCGCGCCCCCGGCCGTCAACACCGGCCTGCCCGTGTCGATCGTGGCCGGGTTGATCGCCGCGGGGGTCGCCGGAGTGGCGATCGTGCTGTTCGCGGTGTGGCGGAGGCGCACGCTCACTCCCAGATGAGGTCGATCCCCGCGACCCCGACGCCGAGGTCCTCGAAGTAGGCGCTGACCGTCGCACCCGGGCCGGGATGCAACGGCTCACTGACCACGGGAGCGAGTTCTTCGCGCTCCCGCACGGTTTTGACACAGCGGGCGGGGATCGCGGCGGCGTCGAAACGGATCCGGAGCAGGTACGCCGACATGCGGGCCCGCACCGTCCGGTGGAAACAGGTGGACCGGACCGACGCGGCCAGGCGCATGGTGAAGGCGAAGGTGTGAGTCTCACCTTCGGCCAGGCTGCGGTCGAAGAGGAGCTCGAACACCATTCCCGGCGAAGAGGTGCTTCGGCGCACTCTGCCTCTTCGGCAGCCATCGGTGGCGAAGACCGTGGTGGCCTCCATGTCGGTGCCGTCTTCGTCCTGGTGGGTCACCACGAAGCCGTCCGCGCCGGGCTCCCGTGCCCGCACCACCATGGTGGAGGTGATCTCCGAGGTCCGGCCTTGCCCGGTCATGGTCAGCACGTCGACGACGGTCACCACGTCGAGCTTCGAGTTCCTCACCGCACCGGGCGAATCGCTCAGTTCGTCCAGCAGCGAGCAGGTTTCGGCCCAGCTCTGCCGCAGTTCCACCACCGAAGGCCGATGGTCGTCGCCGGGGGATCGGCGCTGCGGGCCGATCAGGACGACCAGGCTGTCCGGCGGCAGACCGAGCACCGCTTCGAGCGCGCGGACGACGTCGAGCGAGCGCGGTGTCGACGGATGCCGGTGCCCGCGCTGCCAGTAGCTCAAGGTCGATTCGGCCACGGAAACGCCTCGTGCCGCCAGATGCGCGCGGATCCGGGACAGGGAAAGACCGCGGTGTTCCACCGCTTCGGAAAGCGCGCGATGGAATGGTCCGGACCTGACCGCGTCCGGCACCGCTCGCCGCGCGCTGGGTTCCTCGCGTTCCTGGTACATGGCTGGCACCCCCACCGACGCCGGGTTGGCGCAAAGCATGCGCAGTCCGGCGCCGGTCGGCAACCGTCAAAGGTCGAGAACCGGACTTTCCGCCCCGTCAGGCGAATTCGAGCCGCAGGCTTTCCATCCCGCGCAGTGTCACCTGCTTCACCCAGACCGGATCGGCCGTCCGCCGGAAAGAGCGGCCGGTACCGAGCAGCGTTTCGAACAGGGTCCGGGCTTCCAACCGCGCGAGCGGGGCACCGAGACAGAAGTGGATGCCCTGCCCCAGCGCGAGATGCCTCGGCGAGGGACGGTCGACGTCGAAGCGGTCCGGCCGCTCGTACGCGCGCGGGTCGCGGTTCGCCGCACCCAGCAACACGACCGCCTGGGAGCCCGCGCTGACAGGCAGGTCGCCGATGGTCGTGTCCCGCAAGGCGATCCGCATGGTCAGCTGGACGGGGGAATCGAACCGGAGCATCTCCTCGACCGCGTTAGGGATCTTCGACCGGTCCTCGGCCAGCTTCCGGTGCTGCTCAGGGTTGTCCAGCAGCGCGAGAACCCCGTTGCCGATCAGGTTGGTCGTCGTCTCGTGCCCGGCGACCAGCAGGAGCATCGCGGTGATCACCAGCTCGCCCTCGCTGAGCCTGTCACCCTCGTCGGACACCGACACCAGGTCGGAGAACAGGTCGCCGGTCGGCCGTTTCCGCCGTTCCTTCGCCAGCTCGCGGAAGTAGGCGACGAACTCGCGCCGGGCCGCGACGGCCGCCTCGACGGTCTCCTTCGAGATCAGGAAGGCCGGGTCGAGCGCGCGCCCCATGGCGTCCGACCACCCCTCGAAGCGGTCGCGATCGGCCAGGGGAACCCCGAGCATCTCGCTGATCACGACGACCGGCAGCGGTTTCGCGACCTCGGTCATCAGGTCGAATTCGCCCGTTTCGAGCGCTTTGAAGACGAGTTCCTTCGCCACTTCCCCGACCCTCGGGGCGAGCTGTTCGATCATCCTCGGCGTGAACGCCTTGGAGACCAGCCGACGCAGCCGGGTGTGATCGGGCGGGTCGAGCGCGAGGAACGACCGGACCACCCGGCCCTGGTCGTCCACGGGCTCGTTCTCGTGCGGATCCGGCAGCACCTCCGGCTCCGAATGCCCGAACGCGGGGTTCTTGAGCAGCGCGGACGCCTCCTCGAAGCCGCTCACCACGAAGAACCGGTCGGCGGCTTCGAACACCGGGCCGCGGTCGAAGACCTGACGGTAGAACGGGTACGGATCGGTCCTGGTCTCCGGCGTGAGCAGGTTCTCGAGCATGCCCCCGATCCTAGGCTCAGCCGGAGGTGTCCCGTGGCGGGTTCGGCCGGGGTGGTCGTGAGTGGCAAGTGGGGTTATTGACGGGTAGGGCAAAGGTGGCGTGTGGCCGCCTGCCGGTTTCGGGTGTTGCGAAAGCCACGTTCGCAACGCTCAACGTTGTGAACGTGGCTTTCGCTACGCCGCCGCAAGACCCGTGGTGAAGGGGACTTTCCTCTCGTGTGATGAGGGGAAAGTCCCCTTCACGCGGTATCGCCGTGACTAACTGGTGAGGGTGTAGTTCGGACCGCCCCGCTCAGTCGCCGAGGATCTCCGCCGGGGTGGCGAAGCGGTACCCCAGCGCCCGCAACGAGTTCACCAGGTCCCGCAGGCCACCCTCGCCGAGGAACGGGTGGTAGAAGAAGCCGGCGACGTTGTCTCGGACGACGAGCGCGCTCTGGGCGTCGGCGAGCATGTCGACGGCGGTGCGCGAGGCGTGCTGGTTGAACGCGACGGGCGCGACGTTGCCGATGTTCTCCGGGACGACGTTCGCGCCGTAGACGTCACGCACCGGGTACGGGAAGAACTGGCCGTACACCTGTTCCGTCGTCGCGGTGGCCGTCGATCCGCATCGGCCGCCGGGGCAGAAGCCCGCGTAGTAGCTGCCGCGGTCGTAGCGGGCCTGGAAGAGTTCGGTGGTCCGCTGGTAGTCCACGGCGGAACCGCCGTAGTGCGGGAATTCGAACATCGTCGGCTCCGGCAGGCCCACTCGCCGGAACTCCCCGAGCCCGGTCGCGACGCGCTGGTCGAACCACTGCGCGGAGTCCTCGGGCATCGGCCCGTCCATGCGCACGACACCGTCGCCACCGACACTGGACTTGTAGAACTCGAAATCGCTCGCGCTCACCCCGTCGTACGGGTTCGGGCCGCTCTCGCTCTGGTGGCTGTAGCCGTGCATGACCAGCGTCGCGCCCGCTTGCACCGCCTCTTTGAGCGCGGCGACCAGTTCCGGCGAGTCCACCAGCCGAGCGGAGGTCGGATTGCCGTCGTTGGCCCGGCCCTGGGGATCCGAGTAGTACGGATAGACCGCGAGGGAGAACGGGATCTTCTCCCGGATGAGGAAGTCGGTGACCCGGCGGAGTTCTTCCGGTTTCGTCCGCGGGCCGACGTCTTCGAGCCGGATCAGCGCGCGGTGCCGGTTCGGCGCCTGCGGTGAAAGGACGCCCAGGAGGATGTCGGCCGCGGCGAGGTAGCGGTCCTGTGCTTCGGCGTACGCGTAAGGAACTTCGGCCACGTACGTCAACTGTCCTGAATGGACCGCCCAGGGGGACGGCGTGCCGCCCGGAGCGCTCGCTTCGGCCAGGATCTGGACCCTGGTCGGGTCGCGGACGTCGATCGCGACGACCCCGGTGCCCGAACGGGGATCGCGGCGCAGGGGAGTGCCCTTGTAGGTGACGGTGGTGGGGTTGTCGTCGCGGTAGCCTTCCGCCCGCCAGCCGGGCGTGGCGCGCAGTTGCCAGATGTTGGCACCGATCCAGACCACGGGAATCCGAGCCGTCGTGACGTCGTCGAGAAACGCTTTCGGCAACGCCGCGTCGGAGACCGAGCCGAGATACACGACGGCCTGGAAGTCGTTCGCCTGCCGGGGCCGGTAGTCGGCGGCGGGCTGCATCGTCCAAGCGGTGCCGCGGGAAACGAGATTCGCGGTGAACATCGCGTACGCCTCGGCCGTCCTGACCTCCTCGGGCGTGGAGGCGGTCCCGTTCTTCTTGCGCCCGTCGTCGTAGAGCACGAGGGTCTTCCGGTTCGGATCACCGCCGGGACCGGGCTGACCCGCCTTGGCCGCTTCGGGAGCGCGGCCGGCGAGCGGCACCGGCGTGGCGGGCGGTGACGCCGTGACCGGCTCCGTCCTGGTGACCTGGACGAGCACGACCACGGCGACGGTGACGGCGACGACCGCGACGACGGTGAGCCGGAACCAAGCGGGCAAGCGGAAGCGCTGCCCGCCCTTGTCCTTCTTCATCGGGTCAGACCTCGGCCAGATCGTTCGCGGTGGCGGGCCGGAACGGGGCGGGCAGGTCCGGGGCCAGACCCAGCAGACGCGCGAGCGCCTGCTCGGTCCGTTCCGCGGCGGCGCCGTCGCCGAACGGGTTGCCGCTGCTCATCATCCGCGTGCGCGCCGCCGGGTCGTTCAGCAGTTCCTTCGCTGTCGAGACGATCTTGTCGCGGTCGGTGCCGACGAGCAGGGCACAGCCGGCGTTCACCGCCTCCATGCGCTCGGTGACGTCCCGGAGCACCAGGACCGGGACGCCGAAGGTCGGGGCTTCTTCTTGGATACCACCGGAATCGGAGAGCACGAGCGTGCTCGCGGCCAGCGTCGCGGCCAGTTCGGGATAGGGCAGCGGACCGGTGATCAGCACGCCCGGCGTGCCGGCCAGCTCCTCGCGGACCAGGCTTCGCACCTCCGGGTTCGGATGCGCGGGAAGCACCACCCGCAGTTCCGGATCCGCGGCCATCAGGTCGTTCACCGCGCGCAGGACCCGGCGCATCGGCTCGCCCCAGGATTCGCGGCGGTGGAGGGTGACCAGCATCAGTTTGACCGCGCCGCGGGTCGCGTTTTCGAGCAGGGTCGCCAATTCCGGATCGCGCACCGTGGTGGATTTGTCCGTCACCGTGAGGATCGCGTCGACGACGGTGTTCCCCGCGACGAGCACGTTCTCGTCGGGAACCCCTTCGGCGCGCAGGTTCGCGGCGGCGTCGGGCGTGGGGGCGAGGTGGAGCGTGGCCGCCTGGGTCACCAGTTTCCGGTTGAGCTCCTCGGGAAACGGCGCGCCCAGGTCGAACGAGCGGAGACCCGCCTCGAGGTGCACGACGGGTACGCGGCGCCAGAACGCGGCGAGCGCTCCGGCCAGGGTGGTCGTCGTGTCGCCCTGGACGACCACGGCGGCGGGCGGCCGCCGATCGGCCACTTCTTCGAGACCGGTGAGGAGGCCGGAAAGCAGTTCCGGCTGGGAACCCGTTCGCCTGGTGAGGGTCAGATTTTCATCCGCCGTCAAGCCGAAGGTCGCCAAGGCTTGGCCGACCATTTCCGGATGCTGTCCCGTGGCGACGATCACGGGCCGCATCCGGCCTTCGGAAGCCAATGCCCTGGCCACCGGAGCCAGTTTCACGGCTTCCGGGCGGGTTCCCGCGATCAGCCAGATTTCGGGCATGGCGTCGGTCTCGTTCTGTGCGTTACGCACCTGGTCCTTCTTCCGGGTTCGCGCTGAGGTACGGCGTGAATTCGTCGTTGAAGTCACGAAAGAGTGGTAGGTGAGGCGAGGATCACTAGCTGATGGTCACCTTTACGGGGGATCGTCGCCCGCGAACGTTAACACAGACGGGGTACTGTACCCACCCGAAAGGCTGAATATCGCTTCCCTGGGTGACCCCGTACTCACGGTATGAAAACTGTGAGTAGATGTTTGTGGCGCCCCCTGCCCGAAGGAAAGACATGTCGATGGTGCCGGTGGGCCCGGTCAAGGTTTCCGCGCTCGGAATCGGCGCGACGATGGCGGGCGCGACGGTGAGCACCGTGCTCGCGATGGTGATCGGGGCGGTCGCCTTGCTGCTCATGGCGCGTTCGCTGCACCTTCGCTTGAAGGACTGATGGCCACTCCCGCCTTCGCCGCGACCATGATGCTGCTGCTCCTGTGGTGGCCGGCGCACAACATCCTGCTCGCGTCGTTCGCGTGGCGCACCGGGCGCTCCCGGCGGTCGGTGGCCTCGCGTGGGGAGGGGCTGGAGTTCTGGATCGTCATCCCCGCGCTCAATGAGGAACGCGTGGTCGGCAACACCGTCCGGAACGCGCTTTCGCTTGGCACGGAACGAAACCCGGTACGTGTTCTGGTCATCGACGACGGCTCGGACGACGGCACGCCGGAGGTCCTCCGCGAGGTGAGGGATCCGCGGCTGCACGTCCTGCGCCGTGATCTCCCGCATGCCCGGCAGGGTAAGGGCGAGGCGCTGAACGCCGGGTACCGCTACATCCTCCGGTTGTGCGAAGCCGAGGGAAGCGTGCCGAAGACGATCGTCGGCATCATCGACGGGGACGGCCGCGGCAGCCCGGGGATGCTGCGCGAGGTGGCCGACGTGTTCGGTGACCGCGGCGTCGGTGCCGTGCAATGCCGGGTGCGTATCCACAACCGGCGCAGCGTGCTCGCCTTGTTGCAGGATTTGGAGTTCGGGGCGGTCGCTGACGCGTCGCAAAGTCTGCGCGATCTCGCGGGCAGTGTCGGAATGGGCGGAAACGGGCAATTCTCGAGACTCGGCGTACTGCGGCGCTTCGATCCGGCCCCTTGGTCGGACTGTCTCGTCGAGGATCTCGAACTCGGGCTGAGGTTGCACGTCGCCGGTATTCGGATGCGTTATGTGAAATCGGCCTGGGTCACGCAACAAGGCCTCGTCGATCTTCGCAGGCTGCTGCGGCAGCGCACTCGATGGGCGCAGGGAAATCTGCAATGCGCACGGCATTTGCGAAAACTGCTGGCGTCACGGCATGTGGGCAGTATCGGTCTTTTGGACTTCCTCGCTTATCTCGTGACACCTTGGTTGACGGTGCCGTTGTCCTTGGTGGTTTCGCTGTTGTTCGTGGGCACACTCGTCGCCTCCTGGTCGGGCGTCACGCTGGGCGGGTTGATCGCGCCGCCGTCGGCGTTGCCGGGCGCGGCGTTGATCGGCGTGGTCGTCCTGCTGGTGCCCGGTCTCGTGTGGGCGGTCGTGCACCGGCTGCGTCTCGGCGAGGAACCGCTCCGCCGTTGTCTGCTCGCGGGGCTGCTCTATCCGGCGTTCCTGGTGCTCGGCGTGATCGCGACCTGGCGGGCCCTGTTCCGCGTGCTGGCCCGCCGCAACAGCTGGACCAAGACGGAACGCTTGAGCGAGGACGAGGTCGTCCCCGCCGGAGTCGCCTGAGAAAGTGTCCGGATGACTGTCGACGCGATGATCGAAGATCTCAGGACGCTCGTCGAAATCGAGTCGCCTTCGGGGGACATCGAGGCCCTGACGACGTCGGCCGAGGCGGTGGCCACCCTTCTCGAAGCCCGCCTCGGCGGAACGGCGACCCTGGTGGAGAGCGCGGCGGGGCCGCATGTCCGGTGGTCCGGCGGTGGTGAGCCCCGCGTGCTGATCCTGGGGCATCACGACACCGTGTTCCCGATCGGCACGCTCGCCCGCCGCCCGTTCGCGGTGGCCGACGGCCGGGTGACCGGACCCGGGGTGTTCGACATGCTCGGCGGGCTGGTGCAGGCGATCCACGGTCTGGCGGCACTCGACGACCTCACCGGTGTCGAAATCCTGGTGACCGCCGACGAGGAAACGGGCTCGCACGCGTCCCGGACCCTCATCGAGGAGCGCGCCCGCGCGTGCGGCACGGTGCTCGTGTTCGAAGGGGCGGCCGACGGCGGCGGTCTCAAGATCGGCCGCAAGGGGTGCGGCACGTTCGAGGTCGTCATCACCGGCAGGGCGTCGCACGCCGGCCTGGAACCCGAGGCCGGGGTCAACGCGCTGACCGAAGCCGCGCATCAGGTGCTGGCCATCGCCGCGCTCGACCGCCCCGGGGCCGGGACGAGCGTCACCCCGACCGTCGCTTCGGCGGGAACCGCGAGCAACGTCGTACCCGCGTCCGCGACCGTCGTGGTCGACGTCCGGGTCGAGTCCACCGAGGAGAAAGAGCGCGTCGAAGCCGGGTTCGCGGCGCTGACCCCGCGTCTCCAGGGGTCGGAAATCGAGGTGCGAGGCGGGATCCACCGGCCTCCGATGCCCGAGTCGGCCGCCACGGACCTCTTCGCCGTCGCGGAACGGCTCCTGCCCGGGGTCGCGGGGGTGGCTGTCGGAGGCGGGAGCGACGGGAACCTCACGGCGGCGATCGGCGTCCCGACGCTCGACGGGCTGGGCGCCGTCGGGGGCGGCGCTCACGCGGATCACGAGTACCTGCTGGTCGGGTCGATGGCGGAGCGGGCGGATCTGGTGACCGGCCTGGTGACGGCTGTCCGGGCTAGCGCGCCAGGGTGGTCGTGAGTGGCGATTCGGTGTTTACCTACCCACGCCTGAACTGGGCGTGAGTGGTGGTTCCGCGGCTGCCAGGGCGCGACGATGAAGGAATTGGGACGTTGAACGTCCCAATTCCTTCACCGTGGGGTCGCCCCGGCTTCGGACCTTGATCAACGGAGGATCCGGGACGTTCAACGCCCCAAATCCTCCACACTCGCCGGTCACACCAGTGGGTGGCTAAATACGAGTCCGCCAGAACCCGAATCGCCACCCGCGACCACCCCGGCCGAACGATCACCGCGAGGACTTCCTTGGTGGAAGCCGCGTATGAAGCGCTGCTGTCCTGTGAACTCTCGCATCGAGAGGACTAAACGCGAGGAGAAAGTCCTCGGTTCTTGCCCGATTTCGGGCAAGAACTGGCGTTTCGAGGTCGTCCTGTGCATGATGGGTCCGGTGGAGGACGCGGACATCGTCGAGCAGGTGGCCTTGTCGACGGGTCTGTCGACGGCCATCGCCGCCCGTGTCGTCGAGGACGTCCTGGCGTTCTACCGGCAACCGGTCGAGCAGTACGTCCGGTCGCGGCACGCCCAGTTACAGGCCGAGGGCAGGAAGAACCCCGAGATCTTCCCGCTCGTCGCCGCGGAACTGAGCCGCCGCCTCGTCGCGCCTCCCGACCTGTCCGAGCGGCAACTGCGCCGCATCGTCTACGGCTGACGGAACGCCCGGTCTTCGCGTACCCCGTCCGTTTTCTTTGTGAGGTTGACTCGTCATGTGCGGAATCGTCGGCTACATCGGCGGCCAGAACGCCGCCCCCATCCTGATCGAGGGGCTGACGCGGCTGGAGTACCGCGGCTACGACTCCGCCGGGATCTCCGTCCTGGGCGGCAAAGGCGCCCAGGTGCACCGGATCGTGGGGCGGGTGCGGAACCTGACGGCGGCCCTGCCCAAGCGGCTCGCGGGCAAGGTCGGCATCGGACACACGCGGTGGGCGACGCACGGACCGGCGACCGAGGCCAACGCCCATCCGCACGTCTCCGAGGACGGCCGGATCTCCGTGGTGCACAACGGGATCATCGACAACGCCGACGCCCTGCGCGAGCAGCTCGGCCAGGCCGGGGTGACGCTGACCTCCGAGACCGACACCGAGGTGCTCGCCCACCTCATCGCGAGGTCGGGTGCGAAGACCCTCGAAGACGCCGTCGTCGAAGCCGTTTCCCGCGTCACCGGCACCTACGCGATCGCCGTCACCGACACCGAGCACCCCGACCGCGTCGTGGTGGCGCGGAACGGATCGCCGCTGATCATCGGCGTCGGCGACCGGGAGATGTTCGTGGCCAGCGACCTGTCCGCGCTGGTCCGGCACACCTCGCAGGTGGTGCACCTCGACGACGGCGAGTTCGCCAGCGTCTCCGCCACGGGTTACCGCACCTTCACCGTCGACGAGAGTGACACCGGCAAGGCCGCGACCGCGATCGACATCCAGGCCGACGACCTCGATCTCGGCGGTCACCAGCACTACATGTACAAGGAGATCCAGGAGCAGCCGGAATGCCTGGAGCGCATGATCCGCGGCCGTCTCGACGACCGGTTCGGAGTGTCCCGTTTGGACGGTCTGAACCTGACCGCCCGTGACCTGCGCGGTTTCGCGAGGGTGAAGATCCTCGGCTGCGGCTCGGCGTACTACGCGGGGCAGATCGGCGCCACCATGATCGAAGACCTCGCGCGGGTCCCGGCCGACGCGGAGGCCGCGTCCGAGTTTCGCTATCGCAACCCCATCATCGAAGCGGACACGCTCTACATCGCCGTCAGCCAGTCCGGCGAGACCGCGGACACCGCGTTCGCCGTCGAAGAGGTCAAGCGCAAGGGCGGCCGGGTGGTCGGCCTCGTCAACGTCGTCGGCTCGACGATCGCGCGGGCCTGCGACGGCGGCCTGTACCTGCACGCCGGTCCGGAGATCGCCGTCGCGTCGACCAAGGCGCTGACCAACATGGCCGTCGGCTTCGCGATGATCGCGCTGGCGCTGGGCCGGGTCCGCGATCTGTCCAACGCGGACGGACAGCGGATCGTCGCGGCCCTGCGGGCGCTGCCCGCGCAGGTCGCCGCCATCGTCGAGGCGGAGTCCCAGATCGCCGAGCACGCCAAGATCTGCGCGGACGCGCGGAGCCTCTTCTTCATCGGCCGCGTCCGGGGCTTCCCGGTGGCGCGGGAAGGCGCGCAGAAGTTCAAGGAGATCTCGTACCGGCACGCGGAGGCCTACCAGACCTCGGAACTCAAGCACGGTCCGCTCGCGCTGATCGACGAGGCGCTGCCGACCGTCGCGATCGTGCCGTCCGACGACCTGGCCGACCGCAACCTCGCCGCGATGCAGCAGATCAAGGCGCGCAAGGGGCAGGTCCTGGCGATCACCCACGACGACGTCGACTTCGGCGACCTCGACGTGCCGCGGTTCGTCGTCCCGCGTTCGGAGCCGGAACTCGACCCGATCCTGCTCACGATCCCGCTGCAGCTGCTGGCCTACCACGCGGCGCTGATCCTCGGGCACGACATCGACAAGCCCCGGAACCTCGCGAAGTCCGTCACCGTGGAGTGACCCTGATCTTCCGGGATCGGGTATTCCCTGATGTCCCCGCCGTCCGGCGCGGACATCATGTGTGACATGAAAACACTGGTTGTCACAGCAGTCGCCGCCGTCGCGGCGGTCCTCACCTCGGTGCCGGCCGCCGCGGCGTCGGATCTCGGAAAGCCGGATCCCGCCGCGTTATCGGCGGCGATCAGAGGGCTGCCCGACAGGGACACGACGGGCGCGCTGGTCCGGGTCACCGGCGAGTCGGGCTCCTGGTCGGGCACCTCCGGGGTGGCCGATATCCGCACGCACGCCCCCGTCCGGCCGGACGGGTTCTTCCGGATCGGCAGCACCACCAAGGTCTACACCGCCGTCATGGTGCTGCAGCTGGCGCAGGAACACCGGATCGACCTCGAACAGCCTGTCCAGCGGTATCTGCCCGGGGTGCTCCCGGCGGACTACCCGCCGGTGCCGGTGCGCACCCTGCTCGACCACACCTCCGGGCTGCCGTCGGTGGACATCCCCGGTCTCTACGATCCACAGTGGATCCTCGCGCACCGCTACGAGCACTGGAGCCCGCGCCAGGTGGTGGACACCGCGCTGCGCCACCCGATCGACTTCCGGCCCGGCACGGCGCAGAAGTACACGAACACGGCTTACGTCATGGCGGGGATGCTCGTCGAGAAGGTGACGGGACAGGCCTACGCGCGCAACCTGCGCGATCGCATCACCGTCCCGCTCGGCCTCTGGCGCACCTACTATCCGGAGGACGACCCGCGCCTGCCGAACCCGGCCGCGCGCGGTTACCTGGACGTGGACGGGAAACTGGTCGACGTCACCGAGATGAACCAGTCGATCCCCGGCGCCGCGGGCGCGATCATCTCCACGGCGGAGGACCTCGACAAGTTCATCACCGGCCTGTTCCAAGGACGGCTGCTCGACCGTTCGATGATGCCTCGGTTGTTCGCCGTTCCCGATGTGCCGATGTTCGACGGCAGCGGCCGGGCTTCGTACAGCCAGGGCCTGATGAAGCTGAGCCTGAACGGGATCACCGTCTGGGGGAAGACCGGCAGTCGATACGGCTACGCGAGCGGGATCTTCGCCACCCGCGACCTGTCGAGGGTCGTGGCGTACTCGGTCAATCCCACGGTGAAGTCGCCGGACGGGCAGCCGCTCATCGTGCAGAAGATCGCGGACGCCGCGAGCCGGAGCCTCCCGAAGGACTAGGGGAGCCCGGGTGTCCGTGAAGGCCTCCTTGCCTACCTTCAGGGTAGGAAAGGAGGCCTTCACTACCAGGTGATGGTCGGTTCGCCTGTCCCGAAAGCTGTGATGTCCCCAATGTGGCTTTGGGGACGTTCAATGCCTCCAAAGCCACATTGGGGACATGGTGCGGTGATGGTCGGGTCGCCACGCCCTTCGGGAATCGTCGCGAACACTGCCCAGAAGGGCAGTTCCGCCGCCGATTCGGGCAACGCCGGGCGGAAGACCACCCGGCGTTGTGTCCTCAATGGACAGTCCGCGCCGGAAGCCTGCCCGGATTCAGGGTGGGTTCCGTTGTCGTACCCGCGAGAAACCAACTATTGTCGCCATGACCGCTCATCCGCCAGGGCAGGAGGTGAGGCGTTGTACGCCGAGGAGCGGCAGCGCGCCATTCTCAAGCAGGCCCGGCAGAACGGCCGTGTCGACGTGGCGACGCTCGCGGCCGCTTTCGAGATCACCAGCGAGACCGTCCGCCGCGACCTGACGGCGCTGGAACGCAGCGGTGTGGTGCGGCGGGTGCACGGGGGCGCGATCCCGGTGGAACGGCTGGGCATCGAGCAGGGTCTCGACGCCCGCGACGCGGTGATGTCGGCGGAAAAGGACCGGATCGCCCTGGCCGCGCTGGAACAGGTCCCCGCCGAGGGCGCGATCCTGCTGGACGCGGGCACCACCGTGGGACGGCTGGCGAACCTCATCCCCGCCGACCGGGAACTGACCGTGGTCACCCCTTCGCTGCCCAACGCGTTCGCCCTCGCCAACCGGCCCGGTATCACGCTGATGCTGGTCGGCGGACGGCTTCGCGGGCACACCATGGCCTCGGTCGACAGCTGGGCGCTGAGCGCGCTCAAGGACACCTACGTCGACGTCGCCTTCATCGGCGCCAACGGTCTTTCCGTCGACAGGGGACTCACCACCCCGGACACCGCCGAGGCGATGGTGAAACGCGCGGCCATCGCGTCCGCGCGGCGCTCGGTCCTGCTGGCCGATCACACCAAGGTCTGCAATGACCACTTCGCCCGCTTCGGGGAGCTCGAGGACGTCGACACCCTGATCACCGACACCGGCATCGACGCCCGGATGGCCGACGAGATCACCCGGACCGGCGTCAAGGTGATCGCCGTTTGAGGCGAACAGGCGAGCGGCTCGCCGGATACCTGATGACAGCGCCGTTCTACCTCCTGTTCGGCGTCTTCGGTCTCTTCCCGCTGCTCTACACGGCATGGGTGGCGCTGCACCATTGGCACCTGGTCAACGGCGACACCGGGTTCGCCGGGCTCGGCAACTTCGCGGTCCTGCTCCAGGACCCGCATTTCTACAACGCGCTGTTCAACACGGTCAGCATTTTCGTCCTGTCGACCGTCCCGCAACTGCTGGCCGCGCTCGGGCTCGCCGCACTGCTCGACCGCCCGTTGCGCGCGCGGACGCTGTGGCGGGCGAGTGTGCTGTTGCCGAACGTCGTCTCGGTGGTCGCGGTGGCGCTGGTGTTCAGCCAGCTCTTCGCCGAGGACTACGGCGTCGTCAACTGGGCGCTGGGCCTGGTCGGTCTCGACCCGGTGGACTGGCGATCGGACCGGTTCGCCTCGCACGTCGCGGTGAGCGTGATGGTGATGTGGCGCTGGACCGGCTACAACGCGCTGCTCTACCTCGCGGCGATGCAGTCCGTGCCCCAGGAGCGTTACGACGCCGCCATGCTCGACGGCGCGTCGCGCTGGCGGACCTTCCGGTCGATCACCGTGCCCTCGATCCGGCCGACGATCGCCTTCACCGTGGTCGTCTCGACCATCGGCGGGCTGCAGCTGTTCGCCGAACCGCAGTTGTTCGACGACTCCGGCACCGCCGGGACCGGCGGCGCGGACAGGCAGTTCCAGACGCTGGCCATGTACCTGTACGAGAAGGGGTTCGGCGAGTTCGACGCCGGATACGCGGCGGCCATCGCGTGGCTGCTCTTCCTGCTCTCGGCAGGGTTCGCGCTGGTCAACTTCTCGCTCGTGCGCCGGATCCGGGGCGGTGAGTGAGGCGTGGCGGCCAGGCAAAGGACCGGATTCGTCGTCTACGGGCTGCTGCTCGCCGTCGGCATCGCGTCGATCTTCCCGCTGTACTGGTCGTTCGTGGTGTCCTCCAAGGACAATTCCGCCCTCGGTGAGACCACTCCGCCGCTGTTGCCCGGCGGCAACCTGGTCGAGAACGTGGGCAGGGTCTTCGACACCGTCGACTTCTGGCTGGCGATGCAGAACTCGCTGATCGTCGCCGGCACCGTGACCGTGTCGAACGTGCTGCTCTCCAGCATGGCCGGATTCGCCTTCGCGCGCCTGCGTTTCCCCGGCCGCGACTCGCTCTTCCTCGTCGTCATCGGCACCGCCATGGTGCCCGCCCAGCTCGGGGTCATCCCGCTCTACCTGGTGGTCGGCGAACTCGGCTGGTACGGGCGGCTGGAAGCGGTGATCGTGCCGGGACTGGTCGGCGCGTTCAGCGTGTTCTGGATGCGGCAGGCGTGCGAGGAGGCGATCCCCGGCGAGCTGCTCGACGCCGGGCGCGTCGACGGCTGTTCGGCGGCGCGGCTGTTCTGGAACATCGCCCTGCCCGCCATCCGCCCCCAGGCCGCCGTGCTCGCGATGCTGACGTTCATGACCGCGTGGAACGACTTCTTCTGGCCGTTGATCGTGCTCGACCCCAACGCGCACCCGACCGTCCAGGTGGCGTTGTCGCGGCTGGCCAGCGGCTACTTCACCGACTACTCGCTGATGCTCACCGCGGCCACCATCGGCGTGCTGCCCGTGATCGTGCTGTTCATCCTGCTGGCCAGGAAGGTGGTCGACGGGGTGATGCGGGGCGCGCTACGGGGTTGATAGCCGCGGCCGCCGTCGGAACGTCCGGAATCTTCTCCCGCAACCGCGACCGGTGGCCGCGGAACCGCCACCCTCGCCCAGTCAGGCGCAGGTAGGTAAATACCGGTCCGTTCTATTGAGGGGTAAGGCAAAGGTGTCCTGTCGGGTGTCAAGTCCGTGAAGGCCTCCTTGAGGGACCCAGGGTCCCTCAAGG
>NZ_JBHXJK010000133.1:0-22535 GCF_042723255.1 Amycolatopsis thailandensis | reverse complement strand
GGATGCGGTCCGTGACGGCCAGCCGGACTGTCCGTGAAGGCCTCCTTGAGGGACTCTGGGTCCCTCAAGGAGGCCTTCACGGAATGCCGTGCCGTGAAACCCGCCGCATTTAGTCCTCTGAATGTGCGAAGGGCGTGTCGAGAACGCCGCCGCCGCTCCGACCCCAGGTGTCCGGCGCCCGGGAAGCGGGCGCCACACCGAAGGGAACAACCCATGCGCAAGCTCGTCTACTTCGTCCACACCTCGGTCGACGGCAACATCGAAGGCCCGAACGGCGAGTTCGACTGGCCCGAGATGGGTCCCGAACTGTCCGGCCACTCGAAGGAACTGGCCGACCGCTCGGACACCTTCGTCTACGGGCGGCGCGTCTGGGAGATGATGGCGTCGTTCTGGCCGGAGGCCGAGAAGCACTCGACCCACCCGCACGTCCTGGATTTCGCGCCGATCTGGCGGGGGACGAAGAAGATCGTCGTCTCCCGGACACTGGAAAAGGCGGATTGGGACACGGAGGTCGTCAACGGCGACCTCGCCGAGCGGATGACCGAACTCAAGGCGAGGCCGGGCAAGGATCTGCTGCTCACCGGCGGGACCGAACTGGCCACCGCGTGCACCCACCACGGTCTGATCGACGAGTTCCACGTCGTCGTGCACCCGGTGGTGCTCGGTGGCGGGAAGCAGGTGCTCGCGGGCGGTGCCCGGGCGAACCTGCGGTTGACCGGCACCCGCACGATGGACGGGCGCGCGGTCCTGCTGACCTACGAAAAGGCGTGAAACCGGGGCGGCAGCCCCTACGCTGCCGCCGTCGGGATCACCTCGAGTTGCTCGCGCGCAACGCGATCCACTGCCGCATCGCGTACTCGACCAGGGTGATCAGCGTCTGCTTCGTCGACTCCCGCTCCCGCGCGTCGCACCGGACGATCGGGATGTTGGGGTCGATGGACAGCGCTTCACGCACGTCGTTGATGTCGTGTTCGAGGATGCCGTCGAAGGTGTTGACCCCGACGATGTAGGGCAGGCCCCGGTCCTCGAAGAAGTCGATCGGCGCGAACGAGTCGGCCAGCCGTCGCGTGTCGGCCAGCACCACGGCGCCGATCGCGCCGCGGACGAGGTCGTCCCACATGAACCAGAACCGCTGCTGCCCGGGCGTGCCGAACAGGTAGAGGATCAGGTCCGCGTCCAGGGACACCCGGCCGAAGTCCATCGCGACCGTGGTGGTCGACTTGTTGGGCGTCTGGTCGAGGTTGTCGATCCCCCGACTGGCGTCGGTCATCATCGCCTCGGTGGTGAGCGGGACGATCTCCGACACCGACCCGACGAAGGTCGTCTTGCCCGCACCGAAGCCACCCGCCACGACGATCTTCGCGGATGTCATGGTCGGGGGCGCGGTGTCCCGCGGTGCCTTAAAGCCGACGGAGTCCACTCAAAACCCTTTCCATCAACACCAGATGTGCCTCGGCGCCGTCATTGCCCGAAATCGTCTTGTGCACGCTGACCAGTCCCGCGTCCGCCGCGTCGCTGATCAGCACGCGTGCCACACCCAGCGGTACACGCAGGGTCGCCGCGATCTCGGCGACCGAACGCGGGGTCCGGCACTCCTCGATGATCGAAATGCATTCGATCTGGTCCGCGGCCACCGCGGGAAGGCTACCCGCCGCTACGTGGTCCTTGGTGGAGATGAGGGTCTCCAGCTCGAGAGCGTAGTTCGCCTTGGTCCGGCCGCCGGTGAGGGCATAGGGACGGACTATCGCCGTCTCTTCGAGCGGCGACGGCGCCTGCTCGAAGACGGCGGGCATGATGAACTCGCCACTGGGTGGACCCGGGTCGAAAAGACCACCTGGTCTCGGCCCGACGGCGCCTGCGCCGCTGTCGGGTGGAGAGGCAAGTGAGGTCACGCGGTCTCCTTGATCGGTCGGCTGCGGGACTGCCGATTCCCCGGCGGTGTGTGCTCCGCTCACCGGGAAATCCTCGGACTGCTTGTTCTTCTTGCGCTTCCGACGACCACGGCCCGAATCCAGGGTGAAGCCGTTCAAGACGTCGGCGAAGGTGCCGTCGTCCCGTGAACCGGCAGCATGGGCAGCCCCCGGGTACGGAGGCTGGTGTTCACCCGTCCCCGGCGGGTCGCCGAAGGATCCGGATCCGGTGCTCATCGGGACATCATCCCACCGGTTCGCCGATCAGCGACCCACCGGCGCCCTGCAATTGTGCGCGGAGTTCCGGAGTGAGTATCTGACCGACGCGATCGACGAGCATCGTCATCTCGTAGGCGACCTGTCCGATGTCGCAGTTCGGGGCGGCGAGGATGGCCAGGCACGAGCCGTCGCTGATGGACATCAGCACCATGATGCCGAGTTCCATCTCGACGACGGTCTCGTTGACAGCGCCCGCTTCGAAGCAGCGCGCGGCGCCCTGGGTCAGGCTCACCAGGCCGGACGCGACGGCGGCCAGCTGGTCGGCGCGGTCCAGCGGGAGCCTGCTGGACGCGGTGAGCAGGAGGCCGTCCGCCGACACGACCACGGCGTGCGCCACTCCGGGTACCCGCTCGGCGAAGTCATTGACCAGCCACCCGAACTGGTTCTGCTGGGGCTGGGCCGGGTTCGGCGAGGTCATTCACCCTCCAGGGTTTCGTGGTTGCCTTCGGTCGCCTGGGCTGTGTGGTGCCGTCCGCGCTGGATGCCCTGCTGGAAGCTGCTCAGGCGACCGCGCACGTCGTGCGCGTCTCGCTGTGGTCGGGGGGTGACCGCCCCGGCGGGGGGTCCCGCGCTGCCCGGGAGCAGTTGCTCCCCGCGACGGCGCCTGGGTAATCCTGCCGAAGTCATCCTCGAGGGCACAGACTGGGACACCGCTTGGGCGGCTTTCCAGCCTTCGTCGGAGCCGAAGTTCCAGGCATCGGTCTCCTCGACAGCGGAGACCGGTTCCGGTTCCGGGGGCGCTGCCTGCGGTTTCTTCTCCGGTTTCCGGCTCGGCAACGCGGCCGGCGACGCAGCCGGACGCGCGGCCGTCTCCACCGAATCCACCGGCTCCGCCGGCTCCACGGCCTTCGCGGGAGCCGGCTCCGGCGTCGTGTCCGGCTGGGTGGCGGGGAGCTGCGCGGTGGCCGGAGCGGCCTTGTCCGCCGCTTCCTTGCGGCCCCGTTTGACGCCCTGCTGGAAGCTGCTCAGCCTGCCACGCACGTTCGCCGGGTCGCGGACCGGCAGGTCCGATTTGGCGGCGGGTTCGGCGGCCGGGACCGACGACGCCGCACTGCCCGGCAGCAGCTGCTCACCCTTGCGGCGGCGCGGCAACCCGGCCTGGGTGAACGTCGACGGCGCGTGCTGGGAAACCTCCTGGACCGTGCGGAAAGCCTTGTCACTGGCGAAGTCCCAGTTGCGGGCTTCCTGCTCGGCGGCGGAACCGGCTTCGTCGGCGGGCTCGGCCGTCCTCTTCTCTTCGGGTTCCTTCTTTCCCGGCTTCTCCTTGGCCGAGGGTTTGGCCGCGGGCTTGTCCGGAGCGGGCGAACGGAACCACGCCGAGAGCATCTCGTCGAAGATCGGCGTCGTCTCCGACGCGGTGGGCGCCGGCGAGGCGGCCGGGGGCGGTGTGGTCGCCTGGCTCCACCATTCGCTCAGCGTCGTGCTGTTCTTGGCCTCGAACAGTTCCTTGCCGCTGGGCAGCTCGTCTTCGGACGCGGCCGGCGCGGACGCGGCGGGCTTCGCCGTCTCCTCGGCGACCGGCTCGGGCTCGGCGGCGGGCTCCGGCTCGGGCTGACGCGGCTGCGGCGCCGGAGGCGGTGTCGTCTCGTCCCTGGGGATCGGGCTGAACAGCGCCGTTCCCGAAATCTCCACAGTGGACGGCGGCCGTGGCTCCTGGGTCTGGCTGTGCCCGTTCACCCCGGGTTTGGTGTGACCGGCCAGATCGTTGGCCGACGGCCACCGCTCGCCGCCCTGCGGCGGGACACTCGGCATCCCCGGTCGCGAACCGTTCGTCGCGGGGCGCTGGCGGCGCGGCAGGCCACCCGGCTGCTGCGGCGGCAGCGGCGCGAGGCGCTGGGTGATCGGGCCGGTGGCGGGACCGGGGTCTCCCCCGGCGGGCACCATGACGAGGTCCGCGGGGACCGAGACGGTGGCGCGCACACCGACGATGTCCTTGCCACCGTGCAGCGAAACGTTGATGCGGTGCCTGCTCGCCAGCCGCCCGACCACGAACAGGCCCATCCGGCGCGAGGTGGTGAGGTCGACGTTGGGGGCCTCGGTGAGCCGGGCGTTGGCCTCGGCGACCTCGGCCTCGTTCATCCCGATGCCCTTGTCCAGGATGTCGATGCCGAACGAGCCGTCTTCGACGAGCCGGGTCGCGACGGTCACCTGGGTTTCCGGGGCGGAGAACGCGGTCGCGTTGTCCAGCAGTTCGGCGATCAGGCGCATCAGGTCGTTGGCCGCGTACCCGACCAGCCGCACCGGCGGCGGGTTCTGCACGGTGACCCGCTGGTACTGCTCGATCTCGGACACCGCCGCGCGGACCACGTCGGTGGCGGAGACCGGCTGGCCGGACCGCCTGCCCGGCTCGGCGCCGGAGAGGACCATCAGGTTCTCGTTGTTGCGGCGCATGCGGGTGGCGAGGTGGTCGAGCTGGAACAGCGTGGCGAGCTGGTCGGCGTCCTCCTCGTCGCGCTCCAGCCGCTCGATCAGCTGAAGCTGCCGCTGCACGAGACTCTGGCTGCGGCGCGAGAGGTTGACGAACACGTTGCTGTAGCCGGTGCGCATCGAGGCCTGCTCGGTCGCCAGGCGCAGCGCCTGGTGGTGCACCTTGTCGAAGGCCCTGGCGACCTCGCCGATCTCGTCGTCGCTGCCGACCGGGACCGGCTGGACGTCGGTGCCCTGCGACCGTCCTTCCTGGATGTTGCGGACGGCGTCGGGCAGCTGCTTCTCGGCGACGTCGAGAGCGCTGGCGCGCAACACTTTCAGCGAGCGCAGCAGCTGGCGGGTGATGAGGAAGACGACCGCGACGGCGAGCACCATCGCGCCGAACAGCAGGACCGCGAGCAGACCCGCGCCGCTGCTGGCGTCGTCGACCAGTTCCGCCGACACCGTGCTCGTCTCGCCGCCGAACTTGTTCGCGACTTCGCCGACCTTGGTGATCACGGCGGTCGAGGCGTCGGTCCAGCCCTGCGCGGACAAGGTCCGGAACGCTTGGGTGGAAGAGGTTCCTTGTTCGCCGAGGGCGGTCTTCGCGAGCCTGTCGCGGTTCTCCATCGCGCTGTCGGTGACGGCGGCGCCGAACTCCTGGCGCTGCTGTTCCGAAGCGGCGGCCTTGAAGTCGGTGAAACGGTCGGCCAGCCGCAGTTCGGCGGTGCGCAGCTGGTCGAGTTCGCTCGGCGCGAGGCTCGACCGGGCGATGCCGAAGGAGACCAGCGCCTGACTGAGCGACAGCTGTTCCTTCATCACGGCGAGGTCGTGCAGCGCGGCGGGGGTACCGCCGAGGACGTTTTCGCTGGCGCCGGCGGACAACGCGGTGTCGAGGGCGAGCAGCGCGGTGGTGACGTCGGTGTACTCGCCGATCGCCTGGACGGGGTCGAGCTGCCCGGCGGAGGCCCGCTGCCGGATGTCGGCCAGCTTGGCCAGCTGGTCGGCCGCGGCGTCCCGTGCCTGGCGGAGCGACGGCTCGTTCTCGACGGCCCTGGACGCGGCGGCCACGTACAGCGGGATGGCGGTGTCGACGTCGGCGCGGGCCGAACCGAGTTCGAGGGTCCCGCCGACGGTGCCGGCGGTCAGCCCGGCGGCGGACTGGGTGCGTTCGCGGCCGAGCCCGTCGGCGAGGGTGCGGATCTGCCCGCTCAGCGCGACGAGGCGGTCCAGCCGCTGGTAGCCGTCGGAACGGCCGACCTGGCCCGCGATGGTGGCGATACCCAGTGCGAGCGCGATGAGGATCGGCACCAGCGTCACCGCCGACAGCTTCACCGGCAGGCTCCAGTCCCGCCAGCGCACGAGCGCACGCCAGCCGGTGGCCCACCGAGATGGCCGGGGGGTGCGTCCCAGCAGCTCCCCGACCGGCACTTGGCCTTCTCCTGCAACGGTCACGTAGGTGACTCCCTGTCCGGCGTCCTGGCACGGTCTGAGGCGTCCGTTCCCGCGAGGTACCTGCCTGCGGAGAACTCGGCCCCGGCCTGACCACGTGATCGATCGCGACGCGAGGGACCCTGTCCGGCGATCCGGGTGTCCCCAGGAACACCGGTCCGCTCCGGGAGGTCTTGCACCTGCACGTGCAGGTCGCAACCTGCGAAGTGCATGGTCGTCGAGATCAACTTTTCTTTGCCAATCGATCACTGCGGGTCAGCCGGGCCAAAGAATCGTACACCAATCCGGGTGCCGTCAATTCCGTTCGGCACACGGGGGCTGACCTGGGAAAAGTGTGCACCCGAACGATGTACAAGGCCCGAAATCCGTCTTCGCGTCACAAACGAGGGAATTCCGGTTACAAGTTGCACCGATACACAGGGTGCCCTCATCACCCGATCAGCCTACGTACGGTAGCCACGTCGCCCGGTCGAACTACTTTCCGTGCCCCCAATGGGTGGGTCAAGCCCAAATATGTGCCCGATGTTGTGGCCTTGCCGCTCAGGCCGTCAGGTTGTCGCCCGACATGGTGATTTCTTTCAGGACGCCCGGTGAACCGGGGGATCTTCCCCGGTCCGGGCCGGCGGGCACCGTATCGAAGCGTGCCATGACCGGGAAGCGAAACTACGATCTGTCACCGAAATGAGGGACACAGCGTGGTCATCGTCCATCGTTTGCCGCAGTGGGCCGTTCGGGCGACGACCGCGCGTGACAATCCGCCTCACTATTACGAGTGAGAAAGCCGGATCATTTCGACCGAAACGAATTCCGGGAACACTATTCCGACGCGAAAGCGAATACCCGCTCCCACTCCCGTGGAAGCGGGGTCGCCTATTCAGAGCGCGTGAAGCCGCAGTTAGTATGTGCGCTCTCGTACCGCGCCACGGATGCAAGCAAGCCCCGGAGGAACCCATGCCCGACGTCGCGCGTCCTTACGCGGCGAGCAACGCCCTGGAGGACACCGGGCAGATGCCCGCGCTGTTCGTCCGCGAGCGCAAGCCCGCTCCCCCGCCGCCGCGCAGCACCGGCCCGGACTTCGACCGGATCCAGCACGGCAAGGAGTTCGTCTCGCTGCGCAAGACCTTCCGGCGGTTCGTGTTCCCGATGAGCCTGCTGTTCTTCGCCTGGTACATGATGTTCGTGCTGCTGGCGGCCTACGCCCACGACTTCATGAGCCGGAAGGTGTGGGGCGAGGTCAACGTCGGCATCCTGCTCGGCCTCGGCCAGTTCGCCAGCACGATCCTGATCACGATCGCCTACCTGCGGTTCGCCAGGAAGCGGCTCGACCCCAAGGTCGAACAGTTGCGGGCCTCGGTCGAGGCGGGTGAGCGATGATCCCCGACAACAACCCGGTCCTGAACATCGCGGTGTTCGCCCTGTTCGTCGCGATCACCCTGTATGTGGTGTATCGCGTCAGCACGCGCAATTCGTCCACTTCGGACTACTACGCGGCGGGCAGCGCCTTCACCGGGCGGCAGAACGGCATCGCGCTGTCGGGCGACTTCCTCTCGGCGGCGTCGTTCCTCGGTATCGCCGGGGCCATCGCGATCCACGGCTACGACGGCTTCCTGTACTCGATCGGGTTCCTCGTCGCCTGGATGGTCGACCTGCTGCTGATCGCCGAACTGCTGCGCAACACCGGCCGGTTCACCATGGGCGACGTGCTGAGCTTCCGGATGAAGCAGCGCCCGGTCCGCGCCGCGGCCGCGACGTCGACGCTGGTGATCTCCTTCTTCTACATGCTCGCGCAGATGGCGGGCGCCGGCGGGCTGGTGGCCCTGCTGCTGGACATCCACGGCGGCGTCGGCCAGGCGCTGGTGATCGGCGTCGTCGGCGTCGTCATGGTGCTGTACGTGCTGGTCGGCGGGATGAAGGGCACCACGTGGGTGCAGATCATCAAGGCGACCATCCTGCTGCTGACCGGCGCGCTGATCACCGTGTTCCTGTTCGGCAAGTTCGGCTTCAGCTTCTCGAACCTGCTCTCGGCCGCCGCCGACAACAGCCCGCTCGGCGACGAACTGCTGCAGCCGGGCGGTTCGTACGGCAAGAGCGAGGTCACGAAACTCGACTTCGTCTCGCTGGCACTCGCGCTGGTCCTCGGCGCCGCCGCGCTCCCGCACGTGCTGATGCGCTTCTACACGGTGCCGAATTCGCGCGAGGCGCGGCGTTCGGTGGTGTGGGCGACCGCGTGCATGACCGTCTTCTACCTCTGCACCCTGGTCATCGGCTTCGGCGCGGCCGCGCTGGTCGGCCCGGAGACGATCAAGAACGCGCCGGGCGGGGAGAACTCGGCGGCGCCGCTGCTCGCGCTGAACATCGGCGGCACCCTGCTGCTCGGCATCGTCTCGGCGGTGGCCTTCGCGACCATCCTCGCCGTCGTCGCCGGGCTGACGATCACCGCGTCGGCCTCGTTCGCGCACGACGTCTACGCCAACATCTTCAAACGTGGCAAGGCGGAACCGGCCGCGGAGGTCCGGGTCGCCCGGCTGACCGCGGTCGCCGTCGGGGCGCTCGCGATCGTGGGCGGCATCCTCGCGAACGGGCAGAACATCGCGTTCCTGGTGGCGCTGGCGTTCGCTGTCGCGGCATCGGCGAATCTCTCGACGCTGCTGTACTCGCTGTTCTGGAAGCGGTTCAACACCACCGGCACCCTGTGGGGCATCTACGGCGGACTGATCGCGAGCCTGGTGCTCGTGTTCTTCTCGCCGGTGATGTCCGGGGCCGCGGACTCGATCGTCAAGAGCGTCGACTTCCACTGGTTCCCGCTGAAGAACCCGGGCCTGGTGTCGATCCCGTTCTCGTTCCTGTGCGGGTTCGTGGGCACCTTCGTCGGCCGGTCGAAGGCCGATCCGGTCAAGCACGCGGAGATGGAGGTCCGGTCCCTGACCGGGATCGGCTCCTGACCTCCTGAAGTGTCATGAGGGGTCCCCATAGGACACTTTTCGTCCTATGGGGACCCCTCATGACGTCCGGAGGCCGTCCAGCACGATGGTCAGGAGCCGCGTCGTGTCCTCCCCCGAGGCCTTGCTCGCCGCCGAGCCCAGCCCGTGCCCGAGCCGCAGGATGTCGGGACCGGTGACGTCGGGCCGGATCGTGCCCTCGTCCTGAGCCGCCTTCACGATCGTGTCGGCCGCGTCGTGCAGCCGCGCCCGGCACCAGCCGAAGACCTCGGACCCGGCGTCGACGGACGCCTTGAGCGTCATCGCGAGCCCGTGCTTCTCGACCACGTAGACGACGTGCGTGGCCAGCCACGTCTCGAGCGCCTTCCCCGGCGGCAACTCTTCGAGCAGGTCGTAGGCCTGCTGTGCCAGCCCGTCGATCTCGTCGCGGTAGACGGCCTCGATCAGCTTGTCGCGCGTCGGGAAGTGCCGGTACAACGTGCCCGCGCCGACACCGGCGCGTTTGGCGATGTCGTCGGCGGGCACGTCCACGCCATCGGCGGTGAACGCCTCCTTCGCCACGGCCACGATGCGCTCGTAGTTGCGCCGGGCGTCCGCGCGCATGGGGCGGGCCGGATCGGCCGTGACCATCTGCACCTCCTCGGGCGACGAAAACGGAGACGTTCTCCGAATTCACTTGCGTAAGCGGAGAGACTCTCCATATCATCGCTCACGACCTCAAGTGGAGAGTCTCTCCGCTTCATCTCGTTACGTCTTTGGAGTATTCCTTGACCGAACGAACCCTGCGTACCGAGCCTAGGCCGGAGACGGCCGGGGCCCCACCAACTCCCCACCGGCTGGTCCTCCCGATCGTCCTGACCTGCCAGCTCATGCTCATCCTCGACGCGACGGTGATGAACGTCGCGCTCCCCCGCATCCAGTCCGAACTCGGCTTCACCGACACCGGCCTGTCCTGGGTGATGACGGCGTACAGCCTCGTCTTCGGCGGCTTGCTGCTGCTCGGCGGCCGGGCGGGCGACCTGTTCGGCCGTCGCCGGATGTTCGTCGTCGGCGCGGCCGTGTTCACCGCCGCCTCCCTGCTCGGCGGCCTCGCCGGTTCGGCGGAGACGCTGATCGCGGCCCGCGTCGCGCAAGGCGTCGGCGCCGCGCTCGCCGGGCCGAGCACCCTGGCGCTGATCACCAGCACGTTCACCGAAGCCAAGGCCAGGGTGCGGGCGCTGGCGCTGTTCTCGGCGATGTCCAGTGGCGGTTTCGCGATCGGCCTGCTGCTCGGCGGGCTGCTGACCGAATGGATCTCGTGGCGCGCGGCGCTGTACATCAACGTCCCGTTCGGGCTCGCGATCGTCCTGCTCACCCCGAGGTACGTCGCCGATCCTCCGCGCCGGCGCGCCCGGCTGGACCTGCCTGGCGCGTTCACCGGCACCTTCGGCGTCGGCTCGCTCGTGTTCGCCTTCACCCACGCCGCTTCCGACGGCTGGGGCGACACGATCACCCTCGGCGCCCTCGCCGCCGGACTCGCGCTGCTGGCCGCGTTCGTCACCATCGAGACCAAGGTGAGCGAACCGCTGATCCCGCTGCGCCTGTTCGCCGAACGCGACCGGGCCGCAGCCTACGTCAACTTCTTCCTCGGGCCGATGGCCATGATGTCGATGTTCTTCTTTTTGACCCAGTTCCTGCAGGACATCGCGGGTTTCGCCGCGCTGGAGACCGGGTTCGCGTTCCTGCCGATGGCGGTCTGCATGTTCGGGCTCAGCAGGCTGATCCCGAAACTGCTCCCCCGGTTCGGGCCGAAACCGCTCGCCCTGACCGGGACCGCGCTGATGACCGGCGGGGTCGTCTGGCTGACCACGCTCACCACCGACAGCGGGTACTTCTCGCATCTGCTCGGGCCGATGGTGCTGATGGGCGTCGGCGCGGGGCTGGCGTTCTCCCCGCTCAGCGTGATCATCATGGCGACGGTGCCCACCGACGACGCGGGGGCCGCGGGCGGGGCGCTTCAGACGTTGCAGCAGGTCGGGGCGACGCTGGGGCTGGCGATCCTGATCACCGTGTTCGGCGCGGTGACACGGACGCCGTCGGGGAGCCCGGCGGAGACCACGGTCGACGGGATGACCGCGGCCTTCACCGCGGCCGCGGTGGTGACGGCGGTGTCGTTCCTGGTGGCGACGACCTTCCGGCGCCGGGCCTAGAGCTTCGCGCCCGCCTGGACCTTGTGCGTGACCTTGCGCTCCATCACGAAGGAGAAGAACGGGATGCAGCCGGCGATCAGCACGAGAAGGGTGCCTTTCATCGACCAGCGGGCCTTGATCGCGAGGTCGACCGCGAGCAGCAGGTAGATCAGGTAGAGCCCGCCGTGGACCATGGGGATCATCTTCACGAACTGGGGAAGTTCCACGCGGAAGACGTACTGCAGCAGCATCTCGACGACCAGTCCGAGCAGGGCCACACCGGTGGCGTACGCCGCGACGCGGAACCGGATCAGCGGTCCGCCCAGCGAGACCGGGCGGGCCGGGGCGGCGTCGTCAGTTCGGGTGGTCATAGGGTCTCGAACCTCTCTGGGGACTACTTGTCGCGGGCGTTGAGTTCGCGCAGGTACTGGTTGTAGGCGGCGAGCTCGTCGTCCTCGGGCGGCAGCGGTGCCGGGGCGCGCCGCTGCCGGGGCGTCGGCACCTCGGGGACGGCGGTCTCGGCCACCGTCTCCTGGGCGTCGGCCTCGGCGGCACGGCGACGGAGTTTGCGGATCCGCCAGAACATGAAGGCGGGGAACAGCCCGAACAGCGGCCACTGCAGGACGTAGCCGAGGTTCTGGAAGGTCCCGCTGGCCGAGGAGAACCGCTCCCACTGCCACCAGGCGAGCCCGCAGCACAGCGCCAGGCTCACCAGGCAGACGCCGGCGATGCCGAGACGGCGCAGGGCGACGGACGATGCGGGCACGCATCGACGCTAGCACTGGGCGCGCGGCGAAAGTTCGGCGACCGGGCCGGTCGGGACCTTGGTCCCGACTGCTCCGGGAGCGGCGCCGGTGCCTTCCCCGCATGTCATGAAAGGGGCTTTCAAGACGAAAAATGTCCTGAAAGCCCCTTTCATGACACATCCGGGCGCCGTCACAACGACCCGCGAAGGTCACTTGGTCGCGGCCACAGCCTTCGCGTAGTCGTCCGCCAGCCCGAAGACCTTCTGCGCGTACTCGGTCGAGTTGTTGTACGACAGGATCCCCTGCCACCACCCCGAGGCGGCCGACATGTCGCGGTTGTTCACGCACAGGTAGCGCGCCGCCGCCAGCGAAGCGTCGTCGATCTGCTGCGGGTCGCCGACGCCGTCGCGGTTGCCGTCGGCGGCGTAGCGGCGCCAGGTGCTGGGGATGAACTGCATGGGGCCGACCGCGCGGTCGACGGCCGGGTCCCCGTCGAACTGGCCGCCGTCGGTGTCGCCGATGGCCTTCACGCCGGGCGACCCGTCGAGCGGGACGCCGATGATCGGCTTCGACGGCCGACCGTCCTGCCCGAGGACGGCGCCGCCGTACTGACCGTGGTTCGACTCGATCCGGCCGATGCCCGCCAGGGTGGCCCACGAGATCTTGCAGTTCGGCTGCATCTGGCGCATCGCCAGTTCGGCGTTGCCGTAGGCGAGCAGCGCCCGGGCGGGGATGTTGGTGGCCTGCGCCGCTCGTTCGGACCAGGTGGCCAGCGGGTCCTTGCCGGGTTTCGGCTGCGCCTGCTGCGGCGTGGTCTGCTGGGTGCCGCCACCCGCGAGGGTGGCGTTCACCGGGGCGACCGAGCCGGGTTTGACGTCCGCCGCCTTGACCTGCAGCGCGGGGATCTCCATCGTCGTGGGGCTCGCGACCGGCGCGGACGCCTTGGTCACCAGCCAGATCCCACCCCCGGCGAGGCCGAGCACGGCCAGCACGATCACCAGCCTGCCGACTATGGCGGCGCCCGCCCCGCGACGTGGCGGAGCGGGCGTGGCCGGGTCGGCGACGAGCTCGTCGTTTTCCGGGGTGGTGCGCACGAAGCGGGTCCTCCAGCGTGGGCGGCGATCACGACCGATGCTCGAACAACGAGCCCGCGCAGGTTAGCGTTACGCGGTCGCCGAGATCGCCCTTGCCACGCCGGTTCACCCGCGCGTGCGAGAAGTTCTCATCAGGCGGACTTCTGCTGCCTCGCCAGTCGCGCGACGCACCAGGCCGGGGCGCTGCCGCGGCGAAGGTGCTGCAAGACGGTCATCGGGCCGAGACGGCGGCCCAGGTCGGCGGGCGTGAGCCCGGCCGCGCGGTAGTCGAGGGCGCGCTGGTCGAGCGGGCTGATGCCGGCGTCCCACCAGGCTTCGGCCTCGGAGACCCCGCCGACCATCTGCCACCAGCCGGCGGCTGCGACGAGCAAATCACGCGGGACGTCGGGAAGCCTGCTGCTCATGGCGTCGACGTAGCCGGGGTCGGCGGCCTCGACCGGGGCCCAGCGCGACTGGCCGGACTGCTGGCGCTGACCAGGGATACCTGGAGCTTGACGCGGCGCGTCGGCGAGCCACGCGGACGCGATCCTGTCCGTTTCCTGCTCTTCGGGGGTTTGCTCACGCTCGGCCGCCCACTGCCGGATCAACGCATCGACTCCGGGATCTCCGGTCATCCCTGCCTCCTCATGATTCCCCGACTGACAAGTCCTGACTTACTTGCCCGGCTGAAAGTTTCCGCTGCCTTGGGGCTTGCACCTGCGGAAACGCATCACCAGGAGGCCGGCTCCGGCGCCTGGAGGACCAACCGATCACGCAATGTGAGCACCGTAGGGGCGCGGAGGTCTTTTCCGCCAGAGCTTCCAGGGCACGAATTCGTCGACCAGCGGGTTTTCGGGGGCAATCCACCCGGATGGTCGAGTCGTTCGACCGAAATCGGAGGCGAGTGACGCTGAGTGATAACCGCAGGTGAATGCGCACAGTGATCACCGGCGTCACCAGGGACACCGGTCGACGTGGCGAGCAGGGGTCAGGAGAAGAGGCTCCGGACGAACGTCACGATGGCTTCGGCACCGGACCGGAGCCAGCCGAGCGCGGTGTGGACGGCGTCGGCGGACTGAGTCGGCTTGCTGATCAGAAAGAAGAGCACGAGCGCGACTACCGCGATCACAACGAATTTCTTCAGGCCGGGCGACATGGCTCCATCCCATCACACCGTAGTGTCCAGACGATGACTCCGCGCGCACTGCGGACTTTGTCACCACTTTAAGGAAAACCGGGCCTCATTGCCCACCAGGTTTCCCCGAGGGAGTGCACGATGCGCGAAAACGTTCTCGTCCACCGGGAAGGACCGGTGACGACGATCACGCTGAACCGGCCCGGCGCCCGCAACGCGGTGGACGGGCCGACCGCGGCCGCGCTGGCGGACGCGTTCCGTGCCTTCGACGCCGACGAGGAGGCCGCGGTCGCCGTCCTCACCGGTTCGGGTGACGCCTTCTGCGCCGGAGCCGACCTGAAGGCCGTCGGGACCGACCGCTCGAACGCCCTCACCCCCTCGGGTGACGGGCCGATGGGGCCGACGCGGATGGAGCTGTCGAAGCCGGTGATCGCCGCCGTCCGCGGGCACGCCGTCGCGGGCGGCCTGGAGCTGGCGCTGTGGTGCGATCTGCGCGTCGTGGACAGCACGGCCGTCTTCGGTGTGTTCTGCCGCCGCTGGGGTGTCCCCCTGATCGACGGCGGCACGGTGCGCCTCCCCCGGCTGATCGGGCATTCACGGGCGATGGACCTGATCCTCACCGGCCGCCCGGTCGACGCCGTCGAGGCGCTCGCGATCGGCCTGGCGAACCGGGTCGTACCCGACGGCGAGGCGCTGGCGGCCGCGCAAGCCCTGGCGCGTGACCTGGCCGCGTTCCCGCAAGCCTGCCTGCGCGCGGACCGGAAGTCGGCGTACGGCCAGTACGGGCACACCGAGGAAGAGGCCATGCGAACCGAGTTCTCGAACGCGCTGATCGGCGGCGGGCTCGCCGAGGAAGCCGTCGAAGGCGCCGGCCGGTTCAGCGACGGCGCGGGGCGTCACGGCAGCTTCGGCGCCTCGCGCCCCTAATCTCTGTCGGATGACCGAAACCGGAGTCGCGCTCAGACCGGTGTCCGAAGCAGACCTGACGATGCTCGAAGCGCTCACGAACGATCCCCAGGCCGCGGGCACGTTCGAGTGGCACGGCTGGCACGACCCGCACTTCCTGCGCCGCCGCTGGGCCGAAACCGGCATGCTCGCGGCCGACAACGGGATGCTGATGATCGAGCTCGACGGGCGGCGGCTCGGTTTCGTCTCGTGGCACAAGACCCGGAGCGGGGCGACGTCGTACTGCTGGAACGCCGGCCTCGTGCTCATCCCCGAGGCACGCGGGCACGGCCACGGCACCGAGGCCCAGCGGCTGCTGGTCCGCTACCTCTTCGCGCACACGCAGATGAATCGGGTCGAGGCGTCGACGGAGACGGGAAACGTCGCCGAGCAGCGCTCCCTGGCGAAGGCGGGCTTCACCAGGGAGGGCGTGCTGCGCGGCTACGGGTTCCGGAACGGGTCCTGGCGCGACCACATCCTCTATTCGATGCTGCGGTCCGACCTGGACGTGGGCTGAAAGCGTCCTTCACCGCATGACACGCGGTGAAGGACGCTTTCGTCGCGTCTCATGCGGGGAAAGTCCCCTTCGGCTCACACGATGGCGCCCGCGGCCCTGAGCCGCTCGATCCCGTCGGCGTCCACGCCGAGTTCCGCGAGGACGTCGGCGGTGTCGCCACCCTTGGGCCGCGGCGGTTCCGGCGTCTGGGCGGGCGTGCGGTCGAACCTCGGCGCGGGAGCGGGCTGCTTCATGCCACCGACGTCGACGAACGTCCCACGCGCGACGTTGTGCGGATGCGACGGCGCCTCCAAGGGGGAGAGCACCGCCGTCAGACACGCGTCGGTGCCCTCGGCCTTCGCGACCAGTTCGTCGCGGGTGTGCTTCGCGACGGCCTCGGCGACGATCTTGCGCAGCTTCGGCCACTCGTTCTTGTCGACGTGGACCGGGGTCTCCTCGGGATCGAGGCCGAGCACCTTCACCAGGTCGCCCCAGAACCGCATCTCGATCGCGCCGATGGCGACGTACTTGCCGTCGGCGGTCTCGTAGGTGTCGTAGAACGGCGCGCCGCCGTCGAGCATGTTCTCGCCACGCCCGCCGGGCCAGAGCCCGGAGTCCAGCATCCCGTGCAGGCTGGTGGTCAACAGGGCCGCGCCGTCCACCATGGACGCGTCGACCACCTGCCCCTTGCCCGACGACGTGCGTTCGTACAGCGCGGCCAGCACACCCATCGCGAGCAGGAGGCCACCGCCGCCGAAGTCGCCGACGAGGTTGAGCGGCACCACCGGCCGCTGCCCGGCGTGCCCGATGGGTTCGAGCGCGCCGGAGATGCCGATGTAGTTGATGTCGTGCCCGGCGACGGTCGCCAGCGGGCCGTCCTGGCCGTAGCCGGTCATCCGGCCGTAGACCAGCCGCGGATTGCGGGCGTGGACCTGTGCCGGTCCGATGCCCATCCGCTCGGCGACGCCGGGACGGAAACCCTCGATGAGCACGTCGGCGTCGTCGGCGAGTTTCAGCACCAGCTCGACCCCCTCGGGGGTCTTGGTGTTGATCCCGATCGACCGCCTGCCCCGGGCGAGCGGATCGTTCGGGAAGCCGATGACGTCGTTGCCCGGTGTCGCCCGGTCGATCCGGACGACCTCCGCGCCGAGATCGGCGAGGATCGTGCAGGCGAACGGCGCCGGGGCGAGCCCGGCCAGTTCGACGACCTTGAGCCCGCTCAGCGGCCCAGCCTTCATCGCCACGTCCTTTCCTGATACGGCAACGGTTTCACAGCGTGCGGGAGATGATTTCCTTCATGATCTCGCTGGTGCCGCCGAAGATCCGGGAGATCCGGATGTCGGCCCACGCGCGCGCGATCGGGTACTCGGTCATGTAGCCGTAGCCGCCGAAGAGCTGGAGGCAGTCGTCGACGACCTTGTTGACCCGTTCGGTGGTCCACAGCTTCGCCATCGCCGCGCCCTGCACGTCGAGTTCCTTGCGCAGATGCCGTTCGATGCACTGGTCGAGGTACGCGCGGGACACCGCCGCCTCGGTCGCGGCTTCGGCGAGCTTGAACTTCGTGTTCTGGAAGTTGTAGATCGGACGGCCGAACGCCTGCCGGTCCTTGGTGTAGGCGATGGTCTGGTCGATCGCGGCCTCCATCCCGGCGACCGCGGTGACGGCGATGATCAGCCGTTCCTGCGGCAGCTGCTGCATGAGCTGGATGAAGCCGAGACCTTCCTGGTCACCGAGGAGGTTGGCGACGGGAACGCGGACGTCGTCGAAGTTCAGCTCCGCGGTGTCCTGGCCCTTGAGCCCGATCTTGTCGAGGACGCGGCCCCGGCTGAAGCCCGGGGTGTCGGTCTCGACGGCGATCAGCGAGACGCCCTGCGCGCCCGCGTCCGGGTCGGTCTTCACCGCGACGACGACGAGGTCGGCGTGGAAACCGTTGGTGATGAACGTCTTCGCGCCGTTGATCACGTAGTGGTCGCCGTCGCGGACCGCGCGGGTCTTGATGTTCTGCAGGTCCGAACCGGTGCCGGGCTCGGTCATCGCGACGGCGCCGACCATCTCGCCGGAGGCGAACTTCGGCAGCCACGCCTTCTTCTGCTCCTCGTTGGCGTACTCCAGCAGGTAGTGCGCGACGATTCCATTGTGGACGGTGACGCCCCAGGCGCTGTCGCCGGACCGGGCCTGCTCTTCGTAGAGCACGGCCTCGTGGGCGAACGTGCCGCCGCCACCGCCGTACTCCTCCGGGATGGACAGGGCCAGCAGACCGACTTCGCCCGCCTTCGTCCACAGCTCGCGGTCGACCTTCTTCTCGGCCGCCCAGCGCTCCTGGTTCGGCGCGAGTTCCTTCTGGCAGAAGGTCCGGGCGAGGTCCCGGAGGTCTTCGAGCTCCGTCGTGCTCCACGAACTCTTCTGGATCTGCAAGGGCACGGCCTACGCCTCCTGATCGGACCTGGAAAACATGACGCTTAGGATGTAAGTTCCATTCGGAATGTACATCCGTACCGAGCTGCACGTAAAGGGGGTCAGGTCCGGTGAGCGTGCTCGGCAGGACCCACCGCACCCAGGCCGAACGGCGGGAGCAGACCCGCACCGCCCTGCTCGACGCGACCATCGACTGCCTGGTCGACCTCGGTTACGCGCGTACCTCGGTGCAGGAGATCTGTGCCCGTGCCGGCGTCTCCAAAGGCGCCGTGCAGCACCACTTCTCCGCGAAGGCTGAGCTCATGGCGGCCGCCGTCGAGCATCTGACGGAGAAGCTGCGCGGACGGCTCGCGACGTCGATCACGGCGCTCCCCGGTGGTTCCTCGGGGGTGGCGGCGGCGATCGACCTGCTGTGGGAGGGCTATTCGGGCACGCTGTCGACGGCCGCCACGGAATTGTGGGTCGCGGCGCGCACCGACCCCGAACTCCGCGAGGCGATCCGCCCGGTCGACAAGGCACTGGGCCGCTCGACACTGGAGCACATCACCGCGGTCGCCGGGGACCTGCCGAAAGACCGCGCGGAGATCCTGTTCTGGCTGACCGTGAACCTCACCCGGGGACTGGCGCTGGACGCCGAACTCGGCGGCGATCCGAAGCGGCGCCGGCAATTGCTCGACGAATGGAAGCGCGTCGCGGTGATGCTTTACGAGGACGCTTCCCCGTAGGCTTCGACGATGGGGAGATCGACGGCGTTCGCCGTACTGACCGCGGCCGTTCTCGTACTCACCGGATGCGCGGCCGCGCCGCCGCCCGCTCCGGCACCTCAGCCTTCGAGCCCTCTGACGCTGCGCGAAGCGCTCGGCGATCCCACGACCGTGGACTTCTGCGGCCTGCTGGACCTGCCCGATCTCGACAACGCGCTTCCGCTGGAGTCCAGGCCCGCACCGAGCATGGGCTCCTGCTCGTTCCGGACCAAGAACGCGCTGATCAGCTTCGGTTTCCCTGAGGACCGGGCGAAGGAACGCCTGGCGGACGCCACCCCGGTCGCCCGGCAGGACCTGACCCGTGACCTGCGGGTGGTCCGCACGGACCTCGAGGGCCAGCCCATCCTGCACCTCGTTTTCACCGACGACTCCTCGATCCGGGTCGGCACGTTCTTCACCTCGCCCGGAAGCGCTTCCGAGGCGCTCACCGCGGCGACGAAAACCCTGGAAGGCGCCGTCCGCTCGCTCGTGGCGGGCAAACAGGCGGCGCATCTCGGCTACCGCGAAAACTCCTTGGCACGGCTGGACGCCTGCTCCGCCTTGTGGTCCGACGCCGAGGTCTCCGCCCGGCTGGGCACCACGGTCGCCGGGAAGGGCGATCTGTCCCGGCACCGGTGCCTTTGGGGCGAGCAGGCGGCCGACCGGCTCGTCCGGCTGGAGTTCGGCCTCGGCCCGCGCCCGAAGGCCGCGGCGGGCGTTCGAGAAGAGACGCTGGGCGGGCGCGAGTCCTTCGTCCAAGAGATTTCCGGCGGCTGCACGGTGCGGACGAGCCACATCGAGGGGCCGGGCGCGAACCGGAACCAGGTCGAGCACGCTCTTCTCGCCGTACAGGCGCCGAATGCGTGCGATGTCGCCAGGGAATTGGCGAATGTCGCCTGGCCGAAGCTGCCCGCGTAGCACGCGCGCAAGCGGTTGACCAGAGCACAGGTGACACTTATCTCGTCGACCGATCCGTGGTGGAATTCCTTGCTGGACAACAAAACCGGCGGAGGAGCCGACCATGAGCGCGCCGCAGCAGCAGCCGTACCAGCCGAATGGCCCGTTCGGCGCAATGCAGCCCGTCCAAACTCCCGTCGCGGCGCCACGACCGCCGTCCGACGCCCGGCTCCCCCGGTTGTTCGCCGCGATGATGGGGGTTTTCGCCGGACTCCTGGTACTGGTCGCGACCTTTCTTCCGCAGTCGACGTACGAACAACTCTCCGAAGGCAAGGCGGTGTCGAAGTTCGCGGAGACCGGCTGGACACGGAGCTTCGACATCGAGCCGTCGGCGGAGGAGAAGGAGTTCTACGACAAGACCCATGTCGCCCGCTACGGCATCCCGCTGTCCGCCGCCGCGCTGACCTTGTTCGCCGGGGCCGCGGTGGGCTTCGCCTCGTACCGGCGCGGTTCCACCTCACCCGCCGCGACGACGTCGAGGACGTTGCTGATCGCCGGCGGGGCGGGGACGGCGATCGGCGTCTGGATGCTCGGTATGGACATCTCGGCGAGCCTGAGCTTCGGACAGGACACCGGTCGTTTCGTCTCGCGTTATGGGACCGGGAGCGGGTTCTGGATCCTGCTCGCCGGCGGGCTCGTGGCGTTGCTCACCATCGGGCTGGCGATCGTGGCCAACCGGCGTGAACCGGCGGTGCCCCAGCAGGCTCCTTACCCGGCCACCTTCACCCCTTACCCGCCCGGGGTCCCCCAGCAGCAGTATCCGCCGCAACCGCAGGCCTACGAGCCGCCGCCACCGCCGACGCCGCCCGCGGGTTCCGCGTTGCAGCAGCAGGACATCCTGCGCCCATCCCCGGACAATCCCCCGCAACCCGGCAATATGTGAAACTTATTCATATCAGCGGTGGACAGTCTCCATACCGGCGGTATGCTGTACTCGTCGGTAACACCTGGGCTCTGCGTGGCGCCTCCCGGCTCCGCGCGGCATGGAACGGAGACGGCATGACGAGCACGACACCGGCGAACGCGAGCCACATCGAAGGACCGTCCACCATCGGCGGTGTCCCCGGCGCCCCGGCCGTGGCGAGGGCGGAACGGCTTGTGCGGCGGGTCGTGGGTGGCGCGGATTCGGCGCCGGTACAGATGCGCGCCCCCTTCACCGGGCAGCCGATCGCGACTCTCCCCCAGGCCACCGACGCCGACGTCCGCGCCGTGTTCGACCAGGCGCGGGAGGCACAGCGCGCGTGGGCCGACCGGCCGGTCGAAGACCGCCAGCGCATTCTGATCCGCCTGCACGACCTGGTGCTGAAGCGGCAGGAAGAGGCGCTCGACCTCGTGCAGATCGAGGCGGGCAAGGCCAGGATGGACGCCTTCGACGAGGTCAGCGCCACCGCGCTCGTGGCCGCCTACTACGGCAAGCACAGCGCGAAGATCCTTTCGCCGCGCCGCGCCGCCGGGCTGATCCCGGTGCTGACGAAGGTCGGCGAACTCAGGCACCCCAAGGGCGTCGTCGGGATCATCTCGCCCTGGAACTACCCCCTCGCGCTGACCGCGATGGACGTCCTGCCCGCGCTCGCGGCGGGCAACGCCGTCGTGCAGAAGCCGGACAACCAGACCGCGCTCTCCGCGCTGTGGCTGCAGGAACTCGCCGAGGAGGCCGGACTGCCTGCCGGCGTCTGGCAGATCGTGCTCGGCCGGGGTTCGAAGATCGGCGACGCGCTGGTCGAGGAGTCGGACTACCTGTGCTTCACCGGATCCACGCCCACGGGCAAGGGCCTGGCCGCGCGGGTGGCGGAGCGGCTGACGAGCTACTCGCTGGAACTCGGCGGCAAGAACCCGATGATCGTGCTGCCCGACGCCGACGTCGCCAAGACCGCCGCGGGCGCGGTGACCGCGTGCTTCTCCTCCGCGGGCCAGCTGTGCGTTTCGGTGGAGCGGATCTACGTCCACGAGTCGATCCGCGAGGAGTTCACGCGGGCCTTCGTCGCGAAGACGGCGGCGCTGCGGCTCGGGGGCGCGCTGGACTACCAGGCGCAGATGGGATCCCTGACCTCGGAAGACCAGCTGGCGACGGTGTCGGCGCATGTCGAGGACGCCCGGTCCAAGGGCGCGAAGGTGCTCACCGGCGGTAAGGCCCGGCCCGACCTCGGCCCGCTGTTCTACGAGCCGACCGTGCTCACCGACGTCACCGAGGACGTCAAGCTGTTCGCCGAGGAGACCTTCGGGCCGGTCGTGTCGATCTACGGCTACACCGACGTCACCGAGGCGATCGAGCGCGCGAACGACACGAAGTTCGGGCTGAACGCGAGTGTGTGGTCGCGCAACGGCCGGGCGGGCTGGGAGGTCGCGGCGCGGCTGAAGGCGGGGACCGTCAACGTCAACGAGGGCTTCGCGGCGACCTTCGGGACCGTGGGACTGCCGATGGGCGGGATGAAGGAGTCCGGTGTCGGGCGGCGCAACGGCGCCGAAGGGCTGCTCAAGTACACCGAGGCCCAGGCGATCGCGGTGCAGCGCGGAATGCCGCTGCGCCCGGGTAAGGGAATCCCGCCGACGCTGTGGGCGAAGAGCCTGAGCATGAGCCTGAAGGCGCTTCGCCGCCTCCCGCGCCGCTGACCCTCGGTTGGTTTCGCGAGCCTGGTCCGTGAAGGCCTCCTTGAGGGACTCTGGGTCCCTCAAGGAGGCCTTCACGGACATCGCGATCGCCGCATATGCACCAGCGGCTGCGCGGGGCGGCGGGTCGTGAGTGGTAAGTGTCGTTAGAACGGACCGTATTTACCTACCCACGCCTGGTGGGCGTGAGTGGTGGTTCCACGGCTGCCGGGCGCGACCAGTGGCAGACGAGTCGACGGGGGGAGGTTACCGGCGGTGGCCCGC
>NZ_JBHXJK010000132.1:0-23114 GCF_042723255.1 Amycolatopsis thailandensis | reverse complement strand
GGCCCCCTTCATTGCGCTAGGCGCAATGAAGGGGGCCTTCACGTACTTCAAGCGACCGAAGCTCGGTGACGCCTGGCTCAGCCCAGCGGGTACATCCAGCCTTCCGGAGCGGGCCGGGTGCCCTCCTGGATCCCGGTCAGCGCGCCGCGCAGCTTCATCGTCAGCTCGCCCGGCTGCCCGCCGGCGACGGAGAACTCGCCACCCGCGTGCTTCACGTGCCCGACCGGCGTGATGACCGCCGCGGTCCCGCAGGCGAACACCTCGGTCAGCTCGCCCGAGGCCGCCGCCTTCTCCCACTCGTCGGTGGAGACGCGCCGCTCCTCGACCTGGTGCCCGAACGACTTCGCCAGCTCCAGCAGCGACTTGCGGGTCACGCCGGGCAGCAGCGAGCCGGTCAGCTCCGGGGTCACGACGCGGGCCTCGTCACCGGAACCGAAGACGAAGAACAGGTTCATCCCGCCCATCTCCTCGACCCAGCGCCGCTCGACCGCGTCGAGCCACACGACCTGGTCGCAGCCCTTCTCCACGGCCTGCGCCTGCGCCAGGAACGACGCCGCGTAGTTGCCGGCGCACTTCGCCTCGCCGGTGCCGCCGGGGACCGCCCGCACGTACTCGGTCGAGAGCCACACCTTGACCGGCTTGACGCCACCCGAGAAGTACGAGCCCGCGGGCGAGCCGATCAGCGCGTAGAGGTACTCGTTCGCGGGCCGGTTGACGCCGAGCCCGGCTTCGGTGGAGATCATGAACGGCCGCAGGTACAGCGACTCGCCCGGCTTCGTCGGCACCCAGCGGCTGTCGACCGCGATGAGCTCGCGGATCGAGCCGAGGAAGACCTCGACCGGCAGCTGCGGCATGGCGAGGCGCTCGGCCGAGTTGCGGAACCGGATCGCGTTCGCGTCGGGCCGGAACGCCGCGATCGTGCCGTCGGGCTGGCGGTAGGCTTTGAGACCCTCGAAGATCGCCTGGCCGTAGTGCAGCACGGAGGTCGCCGGGTCGAGCGTCAACGGCGCGTACGGTCCGACGGTCGCGTCGTGCCAGCCCTTCTCGGCGCTCCACTTCACGGTCACCATGTGATCGGTGAAATGCAGCCCGAAACCGGGTGCGGCCAATACGTCCGCGACGCGTTCCGGGCTCGCGGGGCTCGGGTGCGGGAGGTGGGTGAACTGCGTCGAGGTCGTCATGTGTAGACGATAACGCTTGGTCGGACCCACGTTAGTCGGACGTCCGCATATCTTTACCCCCGTCGAACTGTCCGCTAGGACGAACACGCGAGGCCCCGCGCCCCTAGGATGGCGGTGTGACGTACAACCAGATGCAGCCCGCCGGCCCGGCCCAGCCCGCCGCCCCCGGCGCGGGGGCCGACGTGAAGACCTTCGTGACGGCGGTGTTGCTGACCTTCGGCGTCGGCCTGCTCATGATGGACGGCTGGGCCCTGCTGAGCAGCGGCTTCGGCGCGTTCCTCGGCCTGGTCGGCGGCGGCTTCGGTGTCTTCTGGTGGCGCCACATCCACGGCAAGGTGTTCCCGCGTGAGCTGTCCACCAAATCGGTGGTCGTCCTCGCGGTGATCAACATCGCGCTCGCGCTGCTGCTGTTCCTGGTCGCGGGCTAGCCGCCTAGAGCAGCCCGTCGGGCAGTCCGGGCGCGGGCCAGTCCGGGTCCGGCCGGAAGTCGGTCCACGTCCCGTCGAAGGGGAACCGCCCGGCCGCGGCGAGCGCCCCGACCCGTTCGCCCTCCGCGCGCAGCCGCTCCAGCTGACCGGTGGTGATGCGGCCCGCGAGGACGGCCTCTTCGGCCTCGTCCTCGTCTTTCCACTGCCAGCGTCCGCCGGGCTCGACGGCGACGTCGAGGATGCCGTCGATCCGGTCCGGCCCCGACGGAGTGCGCCCCAGCGGGACTTCGAGGTTGACGTACCAGTTCAGGAAGCGGCCGCCGGCGTCGAAGAACCACCAGACCGACGACCATTCGTCGTCGGCGATCCGGCGCAGGGTCGAGGTGTCGCGCCAGAAATCGGCCACGCGCACCCGCGGCACCCGGAACCGTTCCTCCAGCGGCGCGTCACGGAAGAGCCGCCCGTCGGCGAGCCTGCTGCCGATGATCGGGGTGTCCGCGGGAAGCCAGCCGAGCAGCACGGTGCCGTCGTCGGCGAGAACCCGCAGCGGGTGATGCTGGCCGATCGAGCCGTCCGGTCGCAGGAACCGCTCGACGACCGTGTCGCCCGGGGCCCAGAGAGGATCACACACTCCTCGAACGGTACCGACGGGCGCGGACCCGCAGAACCAGTTCGGCGAGCGTTCCCACTCCCGCGAGCCCGAGGGCCACGACCGGCCCAGCGAAGGCGGCGGCGACGGCCACGATCAGTCCACAAGCGAGTGTCGTCTTCGGACGTTCCGGGGAAAGCCGCTCCCTGCCGTCGGTGAAGGCGTCCACCGCGACGGGAACGGTCGCCACGGCGACCACCACGGTCAGCACCGGGAGCAGCGAGACCGCGTCGGCCGCGGCGAGGAGCTCACGGAACGACGTCGCCGAAAGCCCCAGCCGGACCGGCCCCAGCTGGTAGAGGGCGACGGCGATGATCGCCACGGCCACCGCGCCCACCGCGGCCGCGCGGCCGGCGCCGGGACGCCGGGGCAGCAGGAACGGCAGCAGGATCAGCACGGCTAGGCCGAGGCCTGGCACGGACGGCGGATCCGGCGCGATGAACTGCGCCAGGGGCGGGATGCCGACGCAGATCGCGATCAGGGACGCGGCGGCGGCCAGCAGCAGACCGGTGACCCAGCGGGCGGCGTAGTCCCCCAGGCGGACCCCGGCCAGGTCGGCGACGGCAGCCACCACGGCGAACACCGCGGCGGCGACGCCCGGCGCGGTGGGGAAAAGGTACTGCCCGAACGTCGTCGCGAAGACCAGGACCAGGCCCAACCGTGAAACGGAGCCCGCGATCCGCTCGGGCCGGGTATCCCCGACCGGTGGCAGCAGCGCCTCCGCCGCGACGGCGAGCACGGCCGCGACCACGGCGGCGAGAAGTACCCAGTAGTCCGCTCCGGAGGTGCCCACCGCCAACGCGATGAGCAGACCGCCAGCCAGTCGCACGCTGTCTCCCTTCCAGTTCGTCCAGCTACCCGGTCGGCCCCGCTGTTCCCCCAGGTCCCGCTGTCATTAGCATGGCTCACGATCCAACCGGGCTCCCCGCCCGGTACCACCGCGAACGCGCGAGGAGCCAGAAGTGACCGTGCCGAAGCTTGCCCTGACCGAGAACGCCGAAGCGGCGCTTGCCAAGACGCGCGCCGACGTCGTCGTCATCGGAACTTTGCAGGGCGAAGACGGCCTGGCGCTCGCCGCCGGCTCCTCCGTCGCCGACGCCGCCTTCGACGGCAAGCTCGCCGAGGTCCTCGGCACCCTCGGCGCTTCCGGCAAGGCCGACGAGGTCGTCAAGGTACCGACGCTGGGCAAGCTGTCCGCCGGTGTCGTGCTCGCCGTCGGCCTCGGCAAGGCCGGCGCGGACGGCGTCACCGCCGAGCAGGTCCGCCGGGGCGCCGGTGCCGCCGCGCGGGCGCTGAGCGGCATCGACCGCGCGTTCGTCACGCTGTCGGCGATCGACCTGCAGGCCGCCGTCGAGGGCACCGCGCTCGGCGCCTACAACTTCACCGAGTACCGCTCCGAGAAGGGCGACGGCTCGGTCGCGAAGGTCGACTTCGTGAGCCCGGAAGAGGGCGCCGCCAAGGACCACAAGGCGACGCTGAAGGCCGCGACCCTCATCGCGGAGTCGGTCATCATCGCCCGCGACCTGATCAACACCCCGCCGAACGACCTGTTCCCGGCCTCCTTCGCCGACCGCGCGAAGACGCTGGCCGAGGCGAACAACCTCGACTTCGAGGTCCTCGACGAGAAGGCGCTCAAGCGCAAGGGCTTCGGCGGCATTCTCGGCGTCGGCGGCGGTTCGTCGCGGCAGCCGCGCCTGCTGCGCGTCGCCTACAAGCCGGCGAAGGCGTCGAAGAAGGTCGCGCTGGTCGGCAAGGGCATCACCTTCGACTCGGGCGGCATCTCGATCAAGCCCGCCGCGAACATGGACCACATGACCTCGGACATGTCGGGCGCGGCCGCCGTGCTCGCCTCCGTGGTGCTGGCCGCGAAGCTGAAGTACCCGCTCGAGGTCGTCGCGCACATCCCGCTGGCGGAGAACCTGCCCTCGGCCACCTCGTACCGGCCGGGCGACGTGCTCAGCATGTACGGCGGCAAGACCGTCGAGGTGCTGAACACCGACGCCGAAGGCCGTCTCGTGCTGGCCGACGCGATCGTGCGCGCGGGCGAGGAGAACCCCGACTACCTGATCGAGACCTCGACGCTGACCGGCGCGCAGGTCGTCGCGCTGGGCAACCGCACCGCGGGCGTCATGGGCTCGGACGAGTTCCGCGACCGCATCGCCTCGATCGCGCAGGCGACCGGTGAGGGTGGCTGGGCCATGCCGCTGCCGGAGGAGCTGCGCGCCGACCTCGACTCGCGCCTCGCCGACCTGGCGAACGTGACTGGGCACCGCTGGGGCGGCATGCTCGCCGCGGGCATCTTCCTGCGCGAGTTCGTCACCGAGGGCCTTCCGTGGGCGCACATCGACATCGCGGGCCCGTCATTCAACACCGCCGGGCCGTGGGGCTACACCGGCAAGGGCGGCACCGGCGTCCCGGTCCGCACCATCGCCGCGGTCCTCGCGGACATCGCCGCCAACGGCTGATCTCTTTCGCGTGTGAAGGCCCCCTTCCCTCGGCCACGGTTTCAAGTGACCAGCCGGGGAAAGGGGGCCTTCACGCGCTTTGTGGCAAGGTCGGTGCCGTGGACAGGGACGCGTACCTCGAAGGCGCGATCAGGGACGTGCTCAGCGGCGACGACGCGACGCTCGACGACCGGATCGGGCACGCGGCGCTGCTGTTCGCCGCCTCCGGTGACATGGCGGAAGCCGACAGGCTGGTCACGCATTGGCACGCGCTCACCGAACGTCCCGTCACGACGCTGGTCCCGAGCGCGGTGCAGGCCCGCGCGTGGGCGATGCTCTTCGAAGCGCGAGGAGCGCACCCGGAGTGGGCCGCGGCGATGATCCCGCTCGATCTCGACGCCGAGGAACGCGCCCACGACGAGTACCTCGCCCGGCGAGTGTCCGATCTCGACGGGCTGCTCGGCGGTTCCCCGATCGGCGAGGCCGTCTCGCACCTCGGGCCGTCGCGGCCGGATCGGTTGCGCGAGGCCGTCGCGCGAGGCGACCTGGACGCCTGGACCGAGATCGCGTCGCGACAGGGCCGCCCGGACGTCGCCGTCCTCGCCGCGACACGCCGCCTCGCGCCGCTGCTCGCCGGCGGGGCGGACCCGCTCGGGCTCGGCGACTGGTCCGGGCTGTGCGCCGGGGCGCTGGTCGCGGCCCTCTACGAGCGCTACCCGCCCGACACCGGCTCCTGGCGCGAGCTGGTCGCGGGCATCCTCCGGCTCCGCGGCGGCGGCACCGCGCCCCCGGCGGCGTCACCCCGCACCATCGGCGCGGCCGAAGCGCGGCTCGGGCTCCGGCTGCCCGACGACTACCGCGAGTTCCTCCAGACCTGCGACGGCCTGCCCGCCGACGTCGTCTTCCCCCGGCTGCTCGGGACGGCGGAACTCCGCGCGGAGGGCGGTGTCGTCGTGATCGCGGATCCGGCCGTCGTGCTGCTGACGGCCGCCGGCGAACAGTGGCGGACGGTGGAGATCGACCCCGCGCTCGGCACGACCGTCCATCCGACGTTCCGCGCGCTGCTGGAGCGGCACTTGCTCCTTTTGGCCCAATCTGCGTGAAATCCGGCGGAGCGCGTCGCTAGCTTCGCGACCATGACCTCTCTCACGCTCGCGAAGATCACCCGGGACAACGTCGGCGCCGCCTGTTCGATCGTTGTCGAACCGCGTCAGGAGTCCTATGTGGCTCCCGTCGCCCGGTCACTCGCCGAGGCCTACGCCCAGCCCGAAATCGCCTGGCCGCGGCTGATCCTCGCCGACGGCGAACCGGTCGGGTTCGTGATGGGCGGGTTCGATCCGGACTGCCCGATCGACCACTTCCGCTGCGGGATCTGGCGGCTCAACGTCGCGGCAGGACGGCAAGGCAAGGGCTACGGCCGTTTCGCCGTCGAGGCGGTCCTGGACGAGGCACGACGACGTGACCAGCGCCGGGCGACCGTCCTCTGGGTTCCGGGCGAGCACGGTCCGGAGGCGTTCTACCTCCGGCTCGGCTTCCGTGACACCGGCACGGTCCACGACGGACAGCACGTCGGCGAGATCGACCTCTGACCCCGCCTCAGGCTTCGCCGCGCTTCTTCCGCTCGGTGTACTCCCGCATCCGCTTCGGGTAGCCGACCCTCGCCACCTCGTACACTGGGATCGACCGTTTGTGACCGAATTGCTGCGCCGCGTCCAGGCTCTCGATCCGGCGCCGGGTCCACTCACCGTCATGGGCGATGAGGACGACCGTGGTCTCGGTGACGTTGGTCTTCGGCTCCACATAGGCCTCGACACCGGTCCGTGTAGAGGCCCACTCCTCGAGATGCTTGAAGTCGGTTGAAGAGGCTTTCCGCAGCGTACCGGGCTTTTGCCCGCCTTTAGAGCGCCGGCGCAGCGAGTCGAACAGACCCACTCCGACCACCTCACTTCCCATTCGCGTCCGATGTCCATTATCCCGACGCGGGCGTGTGCTCAGCGTGGCGGTCCGCGCGGGGCGTGTCCCGTGGGTCACACGACGCGGCCTAGGTCGCAGCCTCTCCACACGTAGTGACAAGATGGCAAGTGTCCGCGCGCGCGTATACCGCGCGGAGCGGCGCCAGAGCACCACCCCTACCGCTTGCCGAGGAGTTATTGAAGTGACCGACACCTCCGCCGACCTTGTGATCCTGGGTGGCGGATCGGGCGGCTACGCCGCCGCGTTCCGCGCGGCCGAGCTGGGCCTTTCCGTCACCCTGATCGAAAAGGACAAGCTTGGCGGGACGTGCCTCCACCGAGGCTGCATCCCGACCAAGGCCCTCCTGCACGCGGCGGAGGTCGCCGACGAGACCCGCGACGCCGAGACCTTCGGCGTCAAGGCCGTGCTGGAAGGCATCGACATCGCCGGGGTCAACAAGTACAAGGACGGGATCGTCTCGCGCTTGTACAAGGGCCTCCAGGGCCTGGCCAAGGCGCACAAGGTGAACCTCGTCGAGGGCACCGGAACGTTCGTCGGCGGCACGACCGTCGAGGTCGACGGCACCCGCTACACCGGCAAGAACGTCATCCTCGCCACCGGCTCGTACTCGAAGACGCTGCCCGGCCTGGAGCTCGGCGGCCGCATCATCGCGAGCGAGCAGGCGCTTTCGCTGGACTACATCCCGAAGAAGGCCATCGTTCTCGGCGGTGGTGTCATCGGTGTCGAATTCGCGTCCGTCTGGGCGTCCTTCGGCGTCGACGTCACCATCGTGGAGGCGCTGCCCCGCCTGGTCCCGAACGAGGACGAGTACGCGTCCAAGCAGCTCGAGCGCGCTTTCCGTCGCCGCAAGATCGGCTTCAAGACCGGCGTCCGGTTCACCGGTGCCAAGCAGGACGACAACGGCGTCAGCGTGTCGCTGGAGTCCGGCGAGACGCTGGAAGCCGACCTGCTGCTGGTCGCCGTGGGCCGCGGCCCCAACTCGGCCGGGCACGGGTACGAGGAGGCCGGCGTCAAGATGGAGCGCGGCTTCGTCCTCACCGACGACCGCCTGCGCACCAACCTGCCGAACGTCTACGCCGTCGGTGACATCGTCCCTGGTCTCCAGCTCGCGCACCGCGGGTTCCAGCAGGGCATCTTCGTCGCGGAAGAGATCGCCGGCCAGGAGCCGCGCGTGATCGACGAGAGCGGCATCCCGCGCGTCACCTACTCGCACCCCGAGGTCGCTTCGGTCGGCCTGACCGAGTCGCAGGCGAAGGAGAAGTACGGCTCCGACGTCACCACCTTCACCTACGACCTCGGTGGCAACGGCAAGAGCCAGATCCTCAAGACCTCCGGTGGGGTCAAGCTGATCAAGGCTCCGGAAGGGCCGGTCGTGGGCGTGCACATGGTGGGCGACCGCGTCGGCGAGCTGATCGGTGAAGCGCAGCTGATCTACAGCTGGGAGGCGTTCCCCGAGGACGTGGCCCCGCTCATCCACGCGCACCCCACCCAGACCGAGGCCCTCGGTGAAGCGTTCCTCGCCCTGGCGGGCAAGCCGCTGCACGTCCACAGCTGACGTCTCACCGTCGAAGAACCAGAAGACCAAGCAAGACATATCAAGGGAGTCAGCGAACGATGGCCTACTCCGTCACGTTGCCGGAGCTCGGTGAGAGCGTCACCGAGGGCACCGTCACCCGGTGGTTGAAGCAGGAGGGCGACACCGTCGAGGTCGACGAGCCGTTGCTCGAGATCTCCACGGACAAGGTCGACACCGAGGTCCCGTCCCCGGTCGCCGGCAAGGTCGTGAAGATCAGCGCCCAGGAAGACGAGACCGTCGAGGTCGGCGGCGAGCTCGCCGTCATCGACGACGGGACCGGCGGGGTGCCGGAGTCCTCCGGTTCCGCCGAGCCCGCCGCCGAAGAGGCGCAGCCCGAGCCCGAGCCGGAACCCGCGAAGGAAGAGGCCGCCGCGCCGTCCCAGCCGGACACCGCGCCCGCCTCCGGCGGCGAAGGCACCGAGGTGAAGCTGCCCGAGCTGGGCGAGAGCGTCACCGAGGGCACCGTCACCCGGTGGCTCAAGCAGGTCGGCGAGAGCGTCGAGGTCGACGAGCCGCTGCTCGAGATCTCCACGGACAAGGTCGACACCGAGGTCCCGTCCCCGGTCGCCGGCACCGTGCTGGAGATCCGCGCCGGCGAGGACGAGACCGTCGAGGTCGGCGGGGTGCTCGCGGTGATCGGTGCCGCCGGTTCCGCCCCGGCCCCGAAGGCCGAGCCCAAGCCGGAACCCAAGCCCGAGCCGAAGCCCGAGCCCAAGCCGGAACCGAAGCCCGAGCCCAAGGCCGAAGCGGCTCCCGCGCCGAAGCCCGCCCCGGCTCCGCAGGCCGCCCCGGCTCCCAAGGCCGAAGCGCCGAAGCCCGCCGCGGCGAGCTCCGACAACGGCTCGGACAACGCGCCGTACGTGACGCCGCTGGTCCGCAAGCTCGCTTCGGAGCACGGCATCGACCTGTCGTCGCTGACCGGCAGCGGTGTCGGTGGCCGCATCCGCAAGCAGGACGTGCTCGCGGCCGCCGAGGCCAAGCAGAAGGCCGCTCCGGCTCCCGCCGCGCAGCCCGCTGCCGCCGCCCCGGCCGCCGCCGCCCCGTCGGCTCCGCGCAAGGCCGCGGTTTCGCCGGAGCTCGCGGCCCTGCGCGGCACCGTGCAGAAGGCCAGCCGGATCCGTCAGATCACCGCCACGAAGACCCGCGAGTCGCTGCAGCTCTCCGCGCAGCTCACGCAGGTCCACGAGGTGGACGTCACGAAGATCGCCAAGCTCCGCCAGCGGGCGAAGGCGGCCTTCAAGGAGCGCGAGGGCGTCAACCTGACGTTCCTGCCGTTCTTCGCGAAGGCCACCGTCGAGGCGCTCAAGCAGCACCCGAACGTCAACGCGTCCTACAACGAGGACACGAAGGAGATCACCTACCACGGTGCGGTGCACCTGGGGATCGCGGTGGACACCGAAAAGGGTCTGCTGTCGGTGGTCATCCACGACGCGGGTGAGCTGAGCCTCGCCGGTCTCGCGCACCGCATCGCCGACCTGGCGGGCCGCGCGCGTTCGGGCCAGATCAAGCCGGACGAGCTGTCGGGCGGCACCTTCACGATCACGAACATCGGCTCCAACGGCGCCCTGTTCGACACGCCGATCATCGTGCAGCCGCAGTCCGGCATGCTCGGCACCGGCGCGGTCGTGAAGCGCCCGGTCGTGATCGCGGACGCCGACGGCAACGACACGATCGCCGTCCGGTCGATGGCGTTCCTGCCGCTGACCTACGACCACCGCCTGGTGGACGGGGCCGACGCGGGCCGCTTCGTCACGACGATCAAGCAGCGTCTGGAAGAGGGCAACTTCGAGGACGAGCTCGGTCTCTGATCCTCCTGTGGTCCGTGAAGGCCCTCGTCCCGCTTCGGCGGGGCGGGGGCCTTCGCCTTTCTCCTCGCGTTTAGTCCTCTGGATGCGGTAGTTGGCACCACGAACTACCGCATCCAGAGGACTAACTGCCGGGTTTGACAGCCACCTCGAACTCTAGTATTCCGGAATTACGGAAAACAAGAGGGAGGGTGTTGACCATGCTGACCAGACGCCATCTGCTGGCCGGAGCCGCCGCCGGATCGGCCGCGTTGCTCCTGCCGGGAATCGCGAGCGCGGCCCAGCCGGACACGACGACACAACAGGGCTGGCTCGACTGGATCGCCGCGCACCGGCGCGACGTCTCCGTCCTGATCGACGACGGCGCGGGCCGTCGTGCCGCTCACAACGCCGACACCGGACGCCTGCTGGCGTCCTCGGTCAAGGTCGTGCACCTCAGCGCGTACGCCGTCGCCGTCGCCGAAGGCAGGCTCGATCCGGACGAACAGATCCGGGTGGGCGACTGGGACGCACACCACCCGTTCGTTTCCGACGGTCGCGCACATTTCCAGGCGCTCAACTGGCTGGGTGTCCCCTGCGACGACTACGGCATCGCCAAGGATCCCGAGCGACGCGTCCCGCTGGCGCGGATTCCCGAAGCGATGATCTTCTTCAGCGACAACGCGGCCACGGACTACCTCCGCACCCGCCTCGGCGATCCCGCTCTCCGGCGTGCGGCGGCGCGGGGTGGCTGGGCGAGGCCGGACACCCGTTCGCTGGGCGGCGAAGTGCTGATGCTGATGCTGCCGGAGTACGCGCCCCCGCCCGGCAGTCCCGTCGCGGTCCGGCGGGCGATGGGCGACGCGGTGGCACGGCGGTTCGTGGCCGATCCCGCCTTCCGGGCCGAAGCGTTCGAACGCATCCCGGACATGCCGTCGACACCGGACGCGCAATGGCCCTGGGTCAAGGACCACGCCCGAGGTTCGGCGTCGGAACTGTTCTCGCTCCACCGCGGTATCGCCAGGGGGCTCTACCCGCAGGCCAGGGAGATCCTCGCTCGCCCGCTTTCCGGCCGCGTCCCACCCGGCGCGAGCGAGGTGCTCATCAAGGACGGGGCGCTGCCGCGCACGCTCACCATGGGGCTTTCCGTCCGCTGGCCAGGCGGTCGTTCCGGCACGGCGGCCGTCCTGCTCCACGGCGTGACCGATCAGGACGTCCAGAACGAGCTACCGTTGATCGACCTCGTGCTCGCGGCGCTGTCCGATACCGCGCGGTTCGCCGCCCTCGAACGAGCACTCTGCTGAGGCGAAGGTATAGATATCCGGTATGGACGCTGAGCTCGCCGACCGGATCGCCGCCCTCGAAGCCCGGGTCGCCGCGCTCGAAGGGCAGGGGCAGCCCGAACCGGTGGCGAGCCCCGGCGGGCTGGTCGGCTACCACGGTGAGCTGACCGACCCGCTCGAATTGAACTGGGCGATCAACGTCACGCCCGGGCCGATGCTGGCGTTCGCGGACGGGCCGCGGGTCGAGGTGCTCGCGGCCCTGTCCAGCACCGCGCGGGTGGCGCTCGTGCGGACGCTGGCCGAGAAGGGCGCGCAGACCGCCCCCGCCTTGCAAGAGGCCGCCGAACTGGGGTCGCCGGGCCAGCTGTACCACCACCTCAAGGCGCTGACCGGCGCCGGGATCGTCGAGCAGGACAAGCGCGGCAGCTACCGGCTCAAGCCCACCGCGACGATCCCGGTGCTGGTACTGCTCACCGCCGCGTCCGACGTCGCCGGGCAGCTGAAGAACCTGAGCGTGCGACCGGATCGCGGATAGGCAACGATCGGATCATGCGAGTTCTGATCGCGGGTTCGAGCGGACTGATCGGCACCTCCCTGACGAAGCGGTTGCGCGGCTCCGGGCACGAAGTGGTCCGCCTGGTGCGCCGAGAGGAGCGAAGCGGCGACGAGCGCCGCTGGGATCCCCCCGCCGGGGAGATAGCCGACGGCGCGCTCGACGGCGTCGACGCCGTGGTGAACCTCGCGGGCGCCCCGCTGCTGCCCGGACGCTGGAGCGCGGCCCGCAAACAGGTCCTGCTCGACAGCCGGGTAGAACCGACGGAGGTGCTCGCGGAAGCCGTCGCCGAACACGAGATCCCCGTACTGGTCAACGCTTCCGCCGTCGGCTACTACGGCGATCCCGGTCCGTCCCTTGTGGACGAATCGACTCCGGCGGGACGCGGGTTCCTCGCCGAACTCTGCACCGCTTGGGAGGGCGCCACCGAGACCGCGGCCACCGCGGGCGCCCGGGTCGTGCGCATCCGCACCGGGCTGGTGCTCGCGCGCAAGGGCGGTCTCCTCGACGTCCTGCGGCCGCTGTTCCGCCTGGGACTGGGGGGAAAGCTCGGCGACGGCAGGCAGTACATGCCGTGGATCTCGCTCGACGACGAGGTCGGCGCGATCGTCTTCGCACTGGAGAACGAGTCGCTGTCCGGCGCGGTGAACCTCTCCGGGCCGCAGCCCGCCACCAACGCGGCCTTCACCAAGGCTTTGGGGCACGCCGTGCACCGCCCGGCGTTCTGGCAGGTTCCCGGGTTCGCCATGAAGATCGCCCTCGGACAGGCGGCCGAGGAGATGGCGCTGTTCGGGCAGCGCGCCATGCCCAAGGCACTGGAGGAAGCGGGGTACGAGTTCCGCCACCCGACCCTCGAGGACGCGCTGGCCGCCGCGACATGACCGCGCGGCGCGGTCTGTACATCCTCGCCGGAACCCTTCTGCTGATCGGCTTCGTCATTCTCGGGCTGTCCGTCGGCAAGCGGCCGCCGCCGGTGGACGTCGCCCTCGCCGACACCTTCCGCGGGCAGTTCACCCGGCCCCTCGGTCAGGTGGCCGACCTGGTCACGAACGTCCTCGGCCCGGTCCTGCCGTTCGCGCTGGGCGCGGTGCTGGCGGTGATCGCGCTGCGCCACCGGGAACTGACCGCGTTGTGCGTCAAACTGGCCGTCGTCCTGGTGCTGTGCCGCCTGACCAGCCTGATCGCCAAGCCGCTGTTCTACCGCGACCGGCCCCGCGAATTCCCCGATCCGAGCTACCCGAGCGGGCATGTGGTCGCCGTCGCCTGCACCGGGTTCGTCGCGGTACTGTTGTGCGCTTGGACACGTCCCCGGCTGCGGCGTCTCGCGGTCACGATCGCCGTCGCGGCGACGCTCGTGGGTGCCCTCTGCCGCATCGTGCTGGGTGTGCACTGGCTGACCGACACCGCGGGATCCGTACTCGCGGTGGGTGGTGTGGGCCTGATTTCGGCGGCCGGGCTGGGGCTGCTGCCCCGGCCGGAAGACCCGGCGTAGTGTCGCTCAGGTGAGCTCTTCGACCACGTCATGCCGTGCCGCCACCGAGCCCGTCGACGTCCGCGAGATCGGGACGATCGACTACACCGAAGCCTGGGAACTCCAGCGCCGGCACGTGACAGCCCGTGCCGACGACGAGGGCCCCGACACCATGCTCCTGCTGGAGCACCCTTCGGTCTACACCGCGGGAAAGCGCACCGAAACCGAGGACAGGCCGACGGACGGCACCCCGGTGATCGACGTCGACCGCGGCGGGAAGATCACCTGGCACGGTCCCGGCCAGCTGGTCGGGTACCCGATCATCAAACTGGCCGACCCGATCGACGTCGTGCACTACGTGCGGCGTCTCGAAGAGGCCCTGATCACCGTCTGCGACCAGCTCGGCGTGCACACCGGCCGGGTCGAGGGCCGCTCCGGCGTGTGGATCCCCGCCGACGACCGGGGTGTGGAGCGGAAGATCGCCGCGATCGGCATCCGCGTGCAGCGCGGCGTGACCATGCACGGTTTCGAGCTGAACTGCAATCCCGATCTGGGCGCCTTCGACAAGATCGTCCCGTGCGGCATCCGGGACGCGGGCGTGACGTCGCTGTCCTACGAACTCGACCGCGAGGTCACGGTGGCGTCGGTGCTGCCGATGGCGCGCGAAGCCGTGCTCGCGGCGCTGGAAGGCGACCTGCCGGTGAGCGACGAGCGCTGGTTGGCGCGCCCCGAGGCACCCGCCGCACCCGGCGTCACTTTCGCTCTCCAGAACTGAGACCTGTGCCAAGCTCCTGGTAGGCCGCGGAAACGCCGCGGCTCACTGGGAGGAATCATGCGCGGATTCGCGTACACCGCCGCGGTCGTGGCCGCTGTCGGAGGATTGCTGGCCGCACCCGGCGTCGCTTCGGCGGTGCCGCCGAGCTGCTGGACCGAGACCAACGGCTCGACCTGGGCCGCCGGCTTCTGCCCGAGCGGCACCTACAAGGTCGTCGTCCAGTACTGCCGCCCGAACTGCCATCGGGAAGAGGGCTACCCCGCCGTCAACGGCAATCCTTCGGGGATCTCGTTCAGTCCCGGGGGCTCCATCGCCAGCGTGGACGTCGAGTACGTCTAGAAGACCGTGAAGGCCTCCTTCCCTACTCTGAAGGTAGGGAAGGAGGCCTTCACGGCATCCCGGCTTCAGTCCAGCTGAGGTGCGACCTCGGAAGCGATCAGCTCGACCTGGTCCAGATCCGAAAGGTCCAGCAACTGCAGGTAGAGCCGGGTGATCCCGGTCGTCTCCCGCCACTGCCCGATCTTCTCGACGACCTCCGACGGCGTCCCCGCCAGGCCGTTCTCCCGCAGCTCGCCCACCTCGCGCCCGATGACACCGGCGCGCTTCGCGACCTCGGCCTCGTCACGGCCGACGGCGACCACGAGCGCGGCCGAGCGGATGATCTCCTTGGGGTCGCGCCCGATCTCGCGCGCGGCGTCGTCGACGCGGCCGAACTGCTCGACGGCGAACTCCGGGCCCACGAACGGCAGGTTGAACTCGTCCGCGTAGCGAGCGGCGAGCGCAGGGGTGCGCTTCTTGCCGCCACCGCCGATGATCACCGGCGGCCGCGGCCGCTGCGCCGGCTTGGGCAGGCCGGGCGAACCGTCGAGCTTGTAGTGCTCGCCGTCGAAGGAGAACGTCTCCCCTTCCGGCGTCTCCCACAGGCCGGTGACCACCGCGAGCTGCTCGGCGTAGCGGTCGAAGCGCTCCTTGATCGGCGGCAGGTCGAGGCCGTAGGCGGTGTGCTCGTCGTCGTACCAGCCCGAACCGAGGCCGAGTTCGACACGGCCGCCGGACATCTGGTCCACCTGCGCGACCGAGATCGCGAGCACCGACGGGTGCCGGAAGGTGGCGGCGGTGACGAGCGTGCCCAGCCGCACCCGGCTGGTCTCGCGGGCGAGACCCGCGAGGGTGATCCACGCGTCGGTCGGTCCCGGGAGCCCGGTCGCCGACCCCATCTTCAGATAGTGGTCGCTGCGGAAGAAAGCGTCGTAACCCGCGTCCTCGGTGGCCTTGGCCACCCGGAGCAGGTCTTCGTAGCTGGCCCCCTGCTGGGGCTCGGTAAAGATCCTGAGGTCCACGCATCGATTAAAGACCAGCGCCGCGAAGCGGCTCCGTTGAGGGCGGTGGCGGGGGCATGGATGGACCTAGCGACGGAGTGCTCAGCTCGCCTTCCCGTGCTCGGCGGGCGGGACACGGCGGAAGCCGACGAGCAGCCGCACCAAGACCTCTTCGACCTGGGCGCTGACCTTCTTCGGCTCCGGCGAGCTCGCGATCTCGATCGCGGCGCTCGACAGCGCGCCGAACAGCAGCCGCGCGGTGACGTCGACCGGGACGTCGTCGACCTCGCCGACCTCGATGAGCGACTGGATCCCGGTGCGGACCAGGCCGAAACTGCACCGCTCCTCGGCCTCGCGCCAGCGCTCCCAGCCCATCACCACCGGCGCCTCGTGGATCGCGATGCGCTGATACGCCGGGTCGAGGCAGCTTTGCAGGAAACCGCGCAGCCCGGCGAGCGCCCGTTCCCACGGCGAGTCCGGCCCGTTCATGATCTTTTCGAGCCTGTCGAACACCTGGCTCTCGACCGTGTCGAAGGCGGCCTCGAAGAGCGCCTGCTTCCCACTGAAATGGTGGTACAGCGCGCCTTTCGTCACCCTGGCCCGCTTGGCGATCTCGTCGAGAGACGTGCCGGCGTATCCGCGTTTGGTGAACAGCTCAACGGCACTCTCGACGAGTGCCGACCGGGTGGACTCGGAATAGTCCAGCCGCCTTGACCTCATTGTCGCCACCTTCACAACTTTACGCCGCCGGTCCCGCTCCATACCCATGGTATGTTGACTGCTGTCAGGTCCGTACCGGGAGTATGCCGCAAACCTGCGGTATGAACCGGGTCACGGAGGGGAGCCCACATCATGAGCTGGAACGACTTCTACCAGCGGCGCGACATCCTCGAAGCCGCACTGCGCCAGGCGGGTCATCACCCGTCCGACGCGATCTCACTCGAAGAAATCCCTGGCGCCACCAAGTACTTCGCGACCGAAGAAGAGCTTTTGCTCGCGCTTCGGTACAAGTGGAACCAGGTGTTCTCCGGTCGCCTCCGCGCCGAGATGACCGACCCGGATTACGCCGACCAGGACCTCGCGCTCGACCGCGTCGAAGCCGTCACCCGTGCCTGGAACAGTGCCACCGCCGAACACGAGACCCTCCGCGCCGTTCTCGACGCGGCGCTCGAGCGGTGCCCGGCGCTGATCCCGTCGCACGAGGCCGAACTGCGCACTCTCGCGCTGACGGCGGGACTGGCCGACGGCGAGGAGCCGCGCGACGAGATCACCAAGGTCGGCAGCGCGTTCGCCACCCTGCTCCGGCACGGACGGCACGCGAAGCCCGCCCGCCGCCGCAGCCCGATGGGTCACCTGCTCCGGCTGCTCGCGCCGAGCGCCTGACCTGCTTTGGCGGCACCGCCGACGATGTAGTTAGGTGACCGACATGGCTGCTCACGCGCGCTGGACCGAGGCCGACATCCCGGATCAGACCGGCCGGACGGTGTTCGTCACCGGTGCGAACTCGGGGCTCGGACTGCGCATGTCCGAGGTGCTCGCGGGCAAGGGGGCCCGCGTGCTGCTCGGCTGCCGGTCACCGGAGCGCGGGGCCAAGGCGCTGGAGCAGGTGCGCGCGGCCGCGACCGGCGAAGCGCCCGAGCTCGTCCGGCTGGATCTCGCCGACCTCGACTCGGTGCGCGAAGCCGCGAAGAAGGTCCAGGAACTGTCGGGCGGCAAGCTCGACGTCCTGGTCAACAACGCGGGTGTGATGGCGACGCCGCGCGGCCACACCAGGGACGGCTTCGAGACCCAGTTCGGCACGAACCATCTCGGGCACGCGGTGCTGACCTGGCTGCTGATGCCGTCGCTGCGCGGCGGCTCGAAGGCCCGTGTCGTGACCTTGTCGAGCGTCGCGGCGACAGGCGCGCGCATCGACGTCGCCGACCCGAACTTCGAACGCCGGATGTACAACCCGGGTTCGGCCTACGGCCAGTCGAAACTCGCCAATCAGGTGTTCGCGCTCGAACTCGACCGCAGGCTGCGCGCCGCGGGCGAGGACGTCGTCAGCGTGGCGGCACACCCCGGCTACACGTGGACCGGACTCGGTTCGGGAATGGCCCGTTCCTATCGCAACCGAGTGGTGCGCGCGCTCGTCGGCGCCGGCAACCGGATCGGCGAGATCTTCATCGCGCAGAACGCCCGCCAGGGCACGCTTCCGCAGCTGTTCGCGGCGACGTCCTCCGAGGTCGAAGGGGGCGACTACATCGGCCCCCGCGGGCTCGGCGGGCTCCGCGGTGCCCCGGTCAAGGTGCGGCCGCTGACCCCCGCGAGGAGCGAATCGCTCGGTGCCGCGCTGTGGGACGTGACCAGCAACTTGACGGGCGTCACCCCCGACCCCGCGTGAGCGGCCACCACTACTCCGGCGGGCGTAGGGTGAGGGTGTGAGTGCTGCCCCAGATGGCCGCAAACTGTTGCGGCTCGAGGTCCGGAATTCCCAGACTCCCATCGAAAAGAAGCCGTCGTGGATCAAGACGCGCGCCCGGATGGGACCGGAGTTCACCGAACTCAAAGGCCTGGTGCGCCGCGAAGGCCTCCACACCGTCTGCGAAGAAGCCGGCTGTCCCAACATCTACGAATGCTGGGAAGACCGTGAAGCCACCTTCCTGATCGGTGGCGACCAGTGCACCCGTCGGTGCGACTTCTGCCAGATCGACACCGGCAAACCCGCCGAGCTGGACCGCACCGAGCCGCGCAAGGTCGCCGAGAGCGTCCAGGCGATGGGCCTGCGCTACTCGACGGTGACCGGTGTCGCGCGTGACGACCTCGAAGACGGTGGCGCGTGGTTGTACGCGGAGACCGTGCGTCAGATCCACGCGTTGAACCCGGGTACCGGTGTCGAGTTGCTGATCCCGGACTTCAACGCCGACCCCGACCAGCTCGCCGAGGTCTTCGGCTCCCGCCCCGAGGTGCTCGCGCACAACGTGGAGACGGTGCCGCGGATCTTCAAGCGCATCCGCCCCGGTTTCCGGTACGCGCGTTCGCTGGAGGTCATCACGAAGGCCCGCGAAGCCGGTCTGGTGACGAAGTCGAACCTGATCCTCGGCATGGGCGAGACCCCCGATGAGGTCGCGCCCGCGATGCAGGACCTGGTCGACGCGGGCTGCGAGATCCTCACGATCACCCAGTATCTGCGTCCGTCGCCGCGGCACCACCCGGTGGACCGGTGGGTCAAGCCCGAAGAGTTCGTCGAGCACTCGAACGCGGCCGAGGCCATGGGCTTCGCCGGCGTCATGGCGGGGCCGCTCGTCCGGTCCTCGTATCGCGCCGGGCGTCTCTTCGCGCAGACGAAGGCCCGCCGCGGTGAGCCGCTGTCGGAGAACCTGGCGCACCTCGCCGCCGAAGGCACCGCGGCCCAGGAGGCCAGCTCGCTGCTGGCTCGGTGACTCCGGTCACCCTGTCCGCGACATCGCCACCCACCAGGTCACGAATCAGTAAAGTGACCTGGTGGCGTTGGTAACGGATCTTCTCAATTGGCTGCAGGGACTCCCGGAACCGGGACTGGTCGCGGCGACCGGCGGACTGGTGTTCGCCGAATGCACCATCGGGCTCGGCTTCATCGCGCCCGGCGAATCGGGGCTGCTGATCGCGGCCACGACGGCGACGTCGGTCTCCCGTTTCCTCACCCTGTGGGCGGTCGTGACGGTCTGCGCCGCGCTGGGCGACTCGCTCGGCTACGCGATCGGCAAACGCTTCGGCCCGCGCCTGCGCGAAACGAAGCTGATCCGCAAGTACGGCCTCGACGCCTGGGACAAGGCCACGGGCGTGCTCGAACGGCGGGGCGCGTGGGCGGTGTTCTTCGCGCGATTCCTCCCGGTGATCCGCACACTGACCCCGGCCGCGTCCGGGACGTCGGGCCTGCCGTTCCGCAAGTTCCTGCCCGCCGCCGCGGCGGGCGCGGCCTGCTGGTCGGCCATCCACATCGGCATCGGCGCCGCCCTCGGTGAGGCCGCGAAGAAGGTCGAAGGCGTACTGAACACCGGTGGCTTGGTCATCGTGGGCGTCCTCGTCGGTGTCGCCGTGTTCTTCCTGCTGCGCTACAAGAAGAAGAAAGCGCTCGCCGTCACAGCCGAAGAAGCCACCCCGGCGAAGATCGGCGCCGACGACTAGATTCCGGGCATGGCCGCCCTGAACCTGCCCCAGCCGATCGGTTTCGTCCTCGGCGGTGGCGGCAGCCTCGGCGCCATGCAGGTCGGGATGCTGCGAGCCCTCACGGAAGCCGGGATCACGCCAGACCTCGTCGTCGGCACCTCGGTGGGTTCGCTGAACGCCGCCGTCCTCGCGCTCGGAGGCGAATCGGGCGACCGGCTGGACCGGATCTGGTCACGGATGACGCGGCACGAGGCGTTCCCCGGCGGCGTGCTCAGCCAGGTGCGGACCCTGCGGCACAGCAAGACCAACCTGTTCCCCAACACCGGGCTCGCCGCGATCGTCGACGAGCACATCGGCGAGGGCGTCCGGTTCGAGGATCTCGCGCTGCCGCTGGGAGTCGTCGCCACGGACGTCGACACCGCCGAGCCGCTTCTCATTCGCTCAGGGCCCGTTCTGGCGCCCTTGCTGGCCAGTTGCGCGATCCCCGGGATCTACCCGCCGGTGCCGTTCGGGGAGCGCATGCTCTACGACGGCGGCCTGGTCGCGAACGTGCCGATGCGCCAAGCGCTCGCGATGGGCGCGAAGTCGCTCGTCGTCCTCGACTGTGCCTTCCCCGGCAAGATGCCCGGCACACCGCAGACCTTCGCCGAGGTGATGATGTTCACCGCGATGATCAGCATGCGGAACCAGGCAGTGCTGGAGGCTCCGATCGCCGCGGCGGAAGTACCCGTGGTCTACGTGCCGGGGCCGAAGCCCGTGCGGGTCAGCCCGCTGGACTTCAGCCACACCACGGCACTGACCACCGAGGCCTATGCCGCCGCGAAGACCTATTTGGGTGAATTGAGCGTCAATGGCCCTGGTCTTTACGGTGCACCGGGTCTCGTTGTGGCGTGACAAGCAACCAACCGGCATCGATCACGTCTTCTTCGTCGCGTACTTTTGAAAGAGAACTTTCCGCTGATCGAGCGACGTAAAAAGAGAATCTCATGTTTCCCAAGAAGACATTACTTTCGACGGCCGGAATACTCGCCGCACTACTGCTGATCTCGGCCTGCTCGTCCTCCGGTGGCACCGGTACTTCGAATTCCTCCGGCCCGAGCGCCGGATCGGACGAAACCCCGGTTTCGGTGACCATCGATCCGGCGGGCGGGACGAACGTCAATCCGGCGACCCCGGTCGTGGTCAAGGCCGAGCACGGCAAGCTGACCGACGTCACCGTCAGCAACGCCGACAAGGGCAACCAGGTGAAGGGCGAGCTCGCGAGCGACGGCCTCAGCTGGAAGACCACCGAGCCACTCGGCTACGGCAGCACCTACAAGATCGTGGCGCATGCCCAGGGCACCGACGGAAAGCCTGTCGAGCAGCAGAGCAGGGTCTCCACCCTGAGCCCGAAACAGCAGGCGAACCCGAACCTGATCCCGGCGCCCGCGGCGGTCGCGTCGGGCGGGGTCGGCGTCGGGCAGCCGATCGTGTTCGCCTTCGGCCAGCCGGTGAAGAACAAGGCCGAGGTGGAGAAGAAGCTGTCGGTGGAGTCCACGCCGAAACAGGAGGGTTCCTGGTACTGGATCGACGACAAGAACGTCCACTACCGGCCCAAGACGTACTGGCAGGCGGGGACCACGCTCAAGGTGTCGGCGATGATCTACGGCGTCGATTTCGGCAATGGCGTCTACGGCGCGACCGATCGCACCGAAACGTACAAGGTGCACGATTCCTGGGTCGCGAAGGCCGACGGCAACACCGAGCAGATGCAGATCTTCCACAACGGCCAGATGGTGAAATCGATGCCCATTTCGATGGGCAAGGACGCGACGCCGACACATTTGGGCGCGCACGTCATTTCGGACAAACACGAGAATTACACTATGGACTCGTGCACTTACGGTGTCTGCCAGGGCCAGCCGGGGTACTACAAGTCGAACGAAAAGTGGTCACTCCGGATCTCGAACGACGGTGAGTTCGTCCACGAGAACCCGAACAGCGTCGGCTCGCAAGGCAGCGCGAACGTGTCGCACGGCTGCATCAATCTCAACGCCGCCAACGCGCAGTGGTTCTACCAGAACTTGGGGCTCGGCGACGTCGTCGAGGTGACCAACTCCGGTGGCCCGCAGCTGCCGGTCTGGGACCTCTACGGCGACTGGTCGAAGTCCTGGGCGGACTGGCAGGCGGGCAGCGCGGTCAAGTAACGGTCATCATGGGACGGTGACCACCGATCCCCGACTGGACGAGGCCCGTTCGCTCGTCACCGGCGCCGGCCGGATCGTCGCACTGACCGGCGCCGGGATCTCCACCGATTCGGGGATCCCCGATTTCCGCGGCCCGCAGGGTCTGTGGACCCGCGATCCGGGCGCGGAGAAGATGTCGAACCTCCAGGCGTATCGAGGCAGTCGTGAGGTCCGGGAACGGACTTGGCAGGCGCGGCTGGTGCACCCGGGTTGGGATGCGGCGCCGAACGCCGCGCACTACGCCCTCGAACGCCTGTCACCGACGCACATCGTCACCCAGAACATCGACCGGCTGCACCAGAAGGCGGGTTCCCCGCCGGAGCGCGTGCTGGAACTGCACGGGACGATGTTCGAGTCAGTTTGTTTGTCCTGCGACGACCACCGGGACATGCGCTCGACTCTGGAGCGCGTCCGCGCGGGCGAGACCGACCCGCCCTGTCTGGTGTGCGGCGGCATCCTGAAGTCGGCCACCGTCTCTTTCGGCCAGCACCTGGACCAGAGCCTGCTCCGGGCCGCGCGTGCCGCGGTCTCCGAAAGCGATCTCCTGCTGGTGGCCGGGTCATCCCTGAGTGTGCAGCCGGCCGCTTCGCTGGTGAGTGTGGCCTCGCGCGCCGGAGCCGACGTGGTGATCTGCAACGGCTCCGAAACGCCCTATGACGCCATGGCGACCGTCGTGATCCGCGGTCCCCTCAGCGAGACCCTCCCCGCCCTCACCACTCCCCGCATTTAGTCGACTAAATGCATAGTGGGACGGCGTGCGGTCTCGCCCGGCCCGTAACTCGCGTGCCCGAACTCGTCACTCGCGTGTCCGGCCCCGGTGACTTTGTGTGTCCCGCCCCGTGATTCGCGTGTCCGGAGCCGGATCTCGCGTGATCAGCGCCGTGACTCGCGTGCCCGAACTCGTCACTCGCGTGCTCAGAGCCGTGACTCATGTGTTCAGGGGCGGATCTCGTGTGTGCGGGGACGGATCTCGTGTCCGGCCGGGTGTCTCGTGTGCTTGAGGGGACGGCACGGCACCCCGGGATGCCGGCGTCGTTGTGTGTTCCGTCTCTGATCACGTGTGTCACGGGTTCAGTCACGCGTGTCACGGGCTCGATCACGGGTGTGACGGGGTCGGGCACGTGAGTCACGAGGTGGGGCGTGAGTGGGGCGGGGTGCGGGCATGAAGAAAAGGGCCGAGGGGCTGGGAGAACTCTCGGTTCTCGACCAGGCCCTCGGCCCTTTTCTTTTTCTTTAATGTTAGTCCGGCGGTGTCCTACTCTCCCACAACCCTTCGGTTGCAGTACCATCGGCGCTGTCAGGCTTAGCTTCCGGGTTCGGAATG